>DAHVAJ010000109.1 GCA_027314705.1 Acidimicrobiaceae bacterium | reverse complement strand
CCCGCCGAGTCATGAATCGTTGCTATACCTCTATGAAGGTACATCCGCCTCGGATTGAGGTTGCGAAGGCACGGGTCTCATGGATGGGAATAATTCTCGACCTCATGAGCGCCGCGAGCGGTGGAAGCGTCTCGAACTATTCCGGTAAGCGCCCTGGAGTGGTTGTGGTCAACTCTGAGGGTAAGCGAAGACTACTAGAGCGGGCTGATTCAGAAGAGGCGCCTAGGGCGCGAGCAAACGAAATCGAACGAGACGTTCAGCTCTTGGGATATTCAGCATGGTGTGCTCGATACAATGTGCCCATCACGGTCATCATTACTAGCTAGTATTCACTCCACCACGATCCGACAGATTGTATGGGAGACCAGGCAATTTGCAGCGGGCAACTCCTCCGACATCTCCCGCTGGACCCGGATGCCACCTGAGCTCATGTCCCCGATGTCCTCGGACAGGGTGTCCACGTTGTGTCCGGAGCCGG
This sequence comes from Acidimicrobiaceae bacterium, assembly GCA_027314705.1. GTDB lineage: Bacteria > Actinomycetota > Acidimicrobiia > Acidimicrobiales > RAAP-2 > Bog-756. Next base: position 111,886 of record DAHVAJ010000109.1, on the reverse strand, counting down.
ACGTTCCCGCCCGCACCTCGGGACGGCCGAGGCGGGCCGCCCGACCGTGTCGGGCGGTGAGAGTGGCGCGCCGGTCGGCCACGGTGTTCACTGGTCGGGTGCCTGTCGACGGGGAGTACGAGCCGAGCCCGGCCGACTGGGTCCGCGAGCAGGTCGAGCGGTACGAGGCGTCGGGCGGCACCGAGGCCACCACCCTCCTCGACACCGGCCTCCCGGTCATCATCCTGACCAGCCGCGGCGCCTCGACCGGCAAGGTCCGCAAGACCCCCCTCATGCGGGTCGAGCACGACGGGGTCTACGCGGTCGTCGCCTCCCAGGGCGGCGCCCCGACCCACCCCCGCTGGTACGCCAACCTCGTCGCCGACCCCCGTGTCGAGCTCCAGGACGGTCCGGTGCGCTCGGACCGGGTGGCCCGCGAGGTCGAGGGCACCGAGCGCCAGGAGTGGTGGGACCGGGCCGTGGCCGCCTACCCCCCCTACGCCGAGTACCAGGAGCGGACCGAACGGCGCATCCCGGTGCTCGTCCTCGAGCCGCCGCCTGGCTGACCCGGGCCCGGTCGCCTTGCCCGCACGGCAGGGTTTCGGCCATGCTTCCCCGGTTCCGCCACCGCGCCGACGGGCGCGGTCGTTAGATCGACCACAGGAGGACACTCATGGGAATGCTCGACGGCAAGGTCGCCATCGTCACCGGTGCAGGACGGGGCATCGGCCGCGAGGAGGCGCTCCTGCTCGCCTCCGAGGGGGCCCGGGTGGTGGTCAACGACGTGGGCGCCTCCCTCCAGGGCGAGGGCGGCGACAAGCACCCGGCCGAGGAGGTCGTCGATCTCATCAAGGCCGGTGGCAGCGACGCCGTGGTCAACGCCTCCGACGTCAGTTCCTGGGAGGGGGCCAAGGCCCTGGTCGACCAGGCCGTCGACACCTTCGGCCAGCTCGACGTCCTGGTCAACAACGCCGGCATCCTGCGGGACAAGATGTGCTTCAACATGGACGAGTCCGACTGGGACGACGTCATCCGCGTCCACCTGAAGGGCCACTTCGCCCCCTCCCACCACGCCGCGGTCTACTGGCGCGGCCGGGCCAAGGCGGGCGAGGACGTCTCGGCCCGCATCGTCAACACCGCTTCGGAAGCGGGGCTCTTCGGCAACGCCGGCCAGGCCAACTACGCGGCGGCCAAGGCCGGCATCGCCTCGCTCACCTGGGTGCTGGCCCGGGAGCTCGGCCGCTACGGGGTCACCGTCAACTCCATCTCGCCCCGGGCCCGCACCCGGATGACCGAGAACCTCTTCGGCGAGATGGCCAAGGCCGAGTCGGGCTTCGACAAGTTCGACCCGCGCAACGTCGCCCAGCTGGTCACGTTCCTCGCCTCGGACGAGGCCGCCGACGTGAGTGGTCAGAACTTCATCGTCTACGGCGGTGACATCTGGGCCATGGGCGGCTTCCACCCGGTGGGCGAGCTGCACCGTGAGTCGATGTGGACGCCGGCCGAACTGGCCGCGGCCAAGGGCGAGCTCTTCAAGAGCGCCTCGTCGGGCGTGCCGCCCTTCAGCATCGCCTAGGGGACGGACCCCCGGGCCGCCCTCGGGCCGGGCCGTCGGCCGGGAGGCTCAGCCCCGCGCCGGCACCCGGGCGGTGGCCTCGCCCACCACCTTCTCCTCGCCGTCGGCGTTGAGCAGCCGCACGTCGAGGTCGACGAGGTGCTGGTCGCCCTCGGTGCGCTTGCCGGTGACGACGATCCGCGACGAGAGCGACTCGTCGGGCCAGGTCTGGCGGGCGAACCGGACCCGGAACCGCACCACGTTGCCGATGCCGACGTAGTCGGTGAGGGCGGTGCCGAGGAGGCCCATCGAGAACATCCCGTGGCCGAACACGCTGGGCTGGCCCGCGGCCTGCGCCTTCACCTCGTCGTGGTGCATCGGGTTTAAGTCCCCCGAGGCCCCGGCGTAGGTGACCAGGTCGGTGCGGGTCAGGACGTGGGTGAGCACGGGCGCCTGGTCCCCGTCGTGGACGTCCTCGTAGTACAGCACCGCATCACCCATCTCCGGGTCCTCCCTGTTCCGTGCACCCTCGGGTGCTGCCGTCGGACTGGCGCCTTCCGTCGTGGCGCCCACTGTGCCCCGGCCCGGCGCCGCCCGGCAACCGGGCGGTCACCGGCCCGGCTCCGGGTCCCGCGGGAGGCCGAGCAGCCGCTCGCCGATGACGTTGCGCTGCACCTCGCTCGTGCCCCCGGCGATGGTGAGGCACTTGCTCTGCAGGACGTGGTAGGCGGAGACGGCGGCGTCCCCGTCCTGGACGGCGCCGTCGGGCCCGCACAGGTCGAGGCCGAACTCGTGCACCCGCTGTTCGAACTCGGCGCCGAGAAGCTTCCGTACGCTCGACTCCGACCCGGGCTGCAGGCCGCCCACGGACCGGAGGGTGGCCCGCAGGCCGAGCTGGGCCAACGACTGCGCCTCGGCCAGCAGGGTGCCCAGACGGTCGAGGGTGACGGGGTCCTGCAGCTCGGGACGGGCGCTCACCCGGGCCAGGACGGCCTCGAGCGCCCCGCCGAAGGCCGAGTCCGTCGAGAGGGACACCCGCTCGTTGGCCAGCGTCGTCCGGGCCAGCCGCCACCCCTCGCCCACCTCGCCCACGACGCACTCGTCGGGGACGAAGCACCCGTCGAGGAAGACCTCGTTGAACAGGGCGTTCCCGGTGATCTCCCGCAGGGGCCGGATCTCGACGCCGGGCGAGCGCATGTCGACCAGGAAGTAGGTGATGCCCCGGTGCTTGGCCACGGTCGGGTCGGTGCGGGCCAGACAGATCCCCCTGTCGGCCCGGGCCGCCACCGACGTCCAGACCTTCTGCCCGGTGAGGGACCAGCCGCCCTCCACCCGGACGGCCCGGGTGGTCAGCGAGGCGAGGTCCGAGCCGGCACCGGGCTCGCTGAAGAGCTGGCACCACACGACCTCGCCCCGCAGGGTGGGGAGCACCCACCGCTCCGTCTGCTCGGGTGTGCCGTGGGCGATGATCGTGGGCAGGGCCCAGGCGGCGACGGCCAGGTTCGGTCGGCGCACTCCCTCCTCGGCGCACAGCTGGTCGATGACCAGCTGTTCGACGGGCCCGGCGTGGCGGCCGAAGGGCGCCGGCCAGTGCGGGGCCAGCAGCCCGGCGTCGGCCAGGGCCCGGCGCTGCTCGGCCGGGTCCTCGAGGGCGGCCAGCCGGGCCACGACCGGGGCCAGCTCGGCCCGGACCGCCTCGGCCTCGTCGGGGAGGTCGATGGCCAGACGTCGGCGGCCACCCCCGACGGCCTGACGGGCGGCGGCGGCCCGCAGGGCGGCCGTACCACCCACCAGCTGGCGCAGGGTGGTGGCCCGCCGCAGGTGGACGTGGGCGTCGTGCTCCCAGGTGAAGCCCATCCCGCCCAGCACCTGGATGGCCCCGTTGGCCGCCTCGACGTACCCGTCGAGGGCGAGCGAGGCGGCCAGGTGGACCGCGAGCTGGCTCGGCCCGGCGGTCGCGCCGTGATGGTCGAGCGCCGTGACGGCGTCCCAGGTGGCGGCCACCGCCTGGTCGGCCGCCACCAGCATGTCGGCCAGCCGGTGCTTCACGCCCTGGAACTGCCCGATGGGCCGGCCGAACTGCTCGCGGGTCCGGGCGTGCTCGGCGGCGGTCTCGAGGCACCAGCGGGCGCCGCCCGCGGCCGCCGCGGCCAGCACGGCGAGGGTCACGGCCCGCACGGCGCCGGTCGTGGCGTCCGCGAGGTGGCGTCCCGGGGGCACGACGGCGCCGGCCAGGGTCCAGGCGGCCACCGGCCGGGTGGGGTCGAAGCTGGGCAGGGGGGTGACGGCGACCCCGTCGCCGCGCTCGACCACGACCCACTGCTCGTGGTCGCCCACGGACACCGGGGCGAGCAGGTGGGTGACCACGGCTCCGTGGACGACGGGCCGGACCTCCCCGTCGACGACCAGGGCGCCGTCGTCGGCCACGGTGCCACGCAGTCCCCCGACGGCGCGGGCCGTCCCGTCGGGGTCGCCGGCCGGGACGACCAGAGAGGCCGGGCAGGAACCGTCGGCCAGACCGGCCAGCAGCTCCTTGGCCGCCGGCCCGCCCTCATCCCGGACCACGGCGGCCACCACCGCGGTGGTGTCCCAGGGGCCCACCGCGGCGTGGCGCCCCAGCTCCTCGGCCACGACGGCCGCCTCGAGGAGGCCGGCGCCCTGCCCGCCGAAGGCGTCGGGCACGTGCACGCCGAGGTAGCCGTGGACGGCGAGGTCGGACCAGTAGGGCGGCAAGGTGTCCGCCTCGGCGTCGAGCGCCACCCGCACGGCGGCCCGGACGTCGCGGGCCTCGGCCCACCGTTCGAGCGAGGCCCGCAGCTCCTCGTGCTCCTCCCGGATCCCGATGGCCACGGGCCTCAGGCCCCGAAGAGGTGCAGCACGTGGTCGATCGACCACACGTCCCAGGCGTGGGTGCCGAGGACCACCACCGCGGCCAGGACCATCATGAGGTTCTGCCCCTGTTCGGCCCAGTCGCTGATCATGAGTACGAAGTACAGGAGGTTCAAGAGGATGCTGGCGAAGGCGGCGATCGGCGTGAGGAACCCGAGGGCCAGCCCGAGACCGAGGGCGAGCTCCGAGAAGACCACGACGTAGGCCATGGGGATGGGATGGGGACGGACGACGGCGTCGAAGCCCTTCTTCACGAAGGGCCACTTGTGCTTCTCGGCCACCGAGCCGCCCCACTCGATGCCCGCCCCCCGTCGGAGCCAGGCCCCGAGGTCCTTGTGGAGGAAGCTCTTGATCCACCACAGCCCGAGTCCGATGCGAAGGACGGCGAGCCACTCCGCCGTGGTGAGCCAGGTCGAGTTCACAGGGAAGGTTCTACCATCTCGGCGCGGTCCGACGAGAACCCGTTCTAGGCGCCCGGACCCTGGTCACCAGCCCCGGAAGGCCGGCGTCCGCCGCTCGGCGAAGGCGGCCAGGCCCTCCCGGCAGTCGTCGGTCCCCGTGACCAGTTCCTGGGCCACGGCCTCGTCCCACAGGGCGGTGGCCCGGTCGGACTCGAGGGCCCGGTTGGTGAGCGCCTTGGCGGCACCGATGGCCTTGGTCGGACCGGCGGCCAGGCGGGCGGCCCAGGCGGCGGCCTCGGCCAGGAGCTCGGCGCGGGGCACGACCTTGTTCACGAGCCCCATCCGCTCGGCCTCGACGGCCGGGAGGCGGTCCCCGAAGAAGAAGAGCTGCTTCGCCTTCTGCGGTCCGATGAGCCGGGCCAGCAGGTACGCCCCGCCGGCGTCGGGGGCGATGCCGCGGCGGACGAAGACCTCGATGAACGCCGCCTCCTCGGCCGCCAGGACCAGGTCGCAGGCCAGGGCCAGGTGCATCCCCCCGCCCGCCGCGGTGGCGTTGACGGCGGCCAGGACCGGCTTCTCGCAGTCGAGCACGGCCGACACCAGCCGCTGCCAGCCGGTGCGGATCAACCGGGCCGTGTCGCCCGAGGCCCGCTCGGGGGCGCCCTCGGGCCGGGAGGGACCACTGCCTCCCGACCGCAGGTCGGCGCCGGTGCAGAAGCCGCGCTCCCCGGCGCCGGTGAGCACCACCGCCCGGACGGCGAGGTCGGCGGAGGCCTCCTCGAGCCAGGCCACGAGCTGGTCCCGCATGGCCGCGGTGAGGGCGTTGCCGGCGTCGGGCCGGTTGAGGGTGATCCAGGCCACCCCGTCCTCGACCCGGCGCACCACCGCGTCGTCGGGCCCGTCGGCGGGGAGGTCGGCCATCAGCCGCGGTGGATGATGTTCATGCGCGAGGTGCACACGGGCTCGTCGGTCTCCCGGTCGCTCCACACCGTGTCCACCACCACGAAGGTCATGGTCCGCCCCTTGGACTCCTTGCGGTAGGCGTCGGCCACCGTGCCCCGGCCCACCAGGACGTCTCCGGCGTAGACCGGCCGGTGGTAGGTGAACTCCTGCTCGCCGTGGAGGATGATGCCGCCCCCGGCCAGGAGCGGACCGAGCACCTCGGCCATCGGGTTGTCGGATCCCCCCCCTTCGGCCTGGAGCTCCGGGAAGGCGCCGAAGTTCCCCATCACGAACGGGTAGGTGGGTGGGGCCGGGATGCCCGGCAGTCCGGCGGCGGCCGCGGCCCGCGGGTCGCGGTAGATCGGGCTCGGGTCCTTCACGGCCGAGGCGAACAGGGCCAGCTGCCCGCGCTCGACGGTGACCACGGTCGTCCCGGTCGACCGGCCGGTGATGGCGTCCAGGATGTCGTCTCCCACGTCGGGCTCCTCTCGTGTCGTCCCCGGGGGGCGTGGCCGTCGCGCCGGCCGTCGCCGGTGCGCACCGTAGCGCGACGGCCCGGCTCCGGGCAGGCCCGGGGTCAGGCCGGCGGTCGGGTGACCGTCCCGGCGCCGGCCAGGAGCCTCCGCAGGGCGGCCCGGTCGGGCTTGCCCAGGACGGTCTCGGGCAGCTCGTCGGCGAAGGCCACCAGTTCGGGGGTCTTGTACCCGGAGAGCCGGCCGGCGCAGTGGGCCACCACCTCCTCGGGACCCAGATCGCCGTCGGCCACGACGACCGCCCCCACCCGCTCGCCCAGCACGTCGTCGGGCACGCCGACCACGCCGACGTCGAGCACGCGCGGGTGGGTGCGCAGGACCGCCTCGACCTCGACCGGGCCGATCTTCTCCCCGGCCCGGTTGATGGTGTCGGACCGCCGGCCCGTCGGGTGGAGGTAGCCGTCGGGATCCTGCCACCCGGTGTCCCCGGTGGCCAGCCAGCCCGTCGTGACCTGCCCCGCGGCCCGCACGACGAACTCGCCGACGGCCCCGGCGGCCAGGTCCTCCCCGGTGGCCGGGTCGACGACGCGCACCGCGACCCCGGGCAGGGGCCGGCCCGCCGAGCCGAGGCGCTCCCCGCGCCGGTGGTCGTCGGGGGTGAGCGCGGCGTAGGCGCCGAGCGTCTCGGTCTGGCCGAACGTGTTCGAGAAGTCCACCCCGGGCAGGGCGGCCAGGGCCCGGCGCACCAGGTCGACGGGGGCGGCGGCGGCCCCGTAGCTGAGCGACCGCAGCGACGAGAGGTCGGTGGCCACCAGGCGCGGATGGTCGAGGATCCGCCGGAGCATGGTGGGCACCACGAAGGTCTGGGCCACCCGGTGCCGCTCGACGAGCGCGAGCCAGGCCCCGGCCTCGAAGCGGGGCAGGACCACGAGCTGCTTGCCCTGACGCAGCGAGACCAGCAGCCCGAGGGTGCCTCCGATGTGGAAGACGGGCACGGAGAGCAGGTCGACCACCTGGGGCTCGTCGGGGGCCACCGGCCCGGTGTAGAAGGCCAGCCGGTCGGCCACGGACCGGTGGGTGATGGCCACCGGTTTGGGGTGGCCGGTGGTGCCGCTCGTGAACAGGACGAGCGCCACGTCCCGGTCGCGTCCCGTGGTCGGCGGTGGGTCGGAGGAGGCCGCGTCCACGTCCGCCTGCACCAGCACCGGGCCGTCGACGGCCTCCCGCAGCGCCTCGGCGAAGGGACCGCCGGCCACCCCGACCCGGGCCCCGACGAGGCCGGCCAGGTGCCGGAGCTCGCCCGGGGTCAGGTAGGCGTTCATCGGGGCGCTGGCCGCACCGAGCCGGGCCGCGCCCAGGATGGTGGCCACGGCCAGCGTGCTCCCCAGGTCCACCAGGGCGACCCGGTCGCCGGGCCCCACCCCGGCCGAGGCCAGCGCCGACGCCGTCCGCCGCACCTCCCCCTCGAGGCCGGCGTAGGTGAGGGCCGTGCCGTCCACGACGAGGGCCGCACGCCCGGGCACGGCGTCCACGGCCGGGTCGATGGCGTGGCCGAGGTTCACCGGTGGGCCCGGCCGGCGGGGTCGCTCACTCCGCCTCGAGATCCGGGCCGCCCTCGGCGGCCAGCGTGGGCCGGGCCGGGCGCTCGGGCCGCCGCGACCGGGACCGCGTGGAGAGCAGCTCGGCGTAGTGGTCCTCCTCGCCCTTCACGCCCGAGATCAACGGCGAACGGGCCAGGGAGATGGCCCCGACGAACATGACGAGTAGGGAGAGCGCCTCCAGGGGGCCGTAGGCGCCGGCGGTGCGCAGGTTGTCGCCGAAGATGCCGATGCCGATGGCCAGGCTGGCCAGCGGGTCGACCAGCACCAGGGCGGTCTGGGAGGCGGCGATGGGGCCGGCGTGGAAGGCGTTCTGGGCCAGGAACAGCGAGCCCACGCCGCACACGGCCAAGGCGTAGGTCTGCCAGTGGTCCAGGATCCGCACCGGGTCGCCGGCGGTCAGGTTCCCCACCGCCTTGATCAGCGAGGCGGTGAAGGCGAAGCCCACGGCGCCGGCCGCCCCGAACGCCGCCGCCCGCCACCACCGGGGTCCCCGGCGGGCCAGGAAGACGGCGACGGCCACGAAGGCGGCGCACGCGCCGCCGGCGGTGAGCCACTGGGCGGCCGTGGGCACGAGGTCGCCCCCGATCGGCCGGGCGAAGACCAGGAACCCGGCGAGCCCGCCGGCGGCGGCCAGACAGCCGAGCCACTCGCGGCCGCCGATGGAGAACCCGAACCAGGTGGCCAGGATGAGGACGAGGAGGGGCAGCTCGAACGTGAGGATGGGCTGCACCGTGCTCAGGTTGCCGATGTGGAGGGCCACCGCCTGGCAGAGGAACGAGCCGATCATGACGGCGAACCCGGCGAGCCAGACGCCCCGGCGCAGGGCGTGGGTGAGCAGGCGGAGGTGCAGGGTGGCGTCCTCGGGGGCATCCTCCACCCCCATCCGCTGGAGGATGCTGGTGAGGGCGTTGGCCAGGGCCGACGTGAGCGCCAGGACGTAGACCATGCGCCTACCCGGCGGCGGCGACGGCGGCGGCCGTGGAGGACGGCCGCACCGCCACGGTCTCGACCTCTGTGCTGGAGGGTGCCACCGGTCCGCTCCTCCCTGGCGCGACGACCTCGCCTCCGCAGTCTACGAGGGGACGCCCCGGGGCCGTACCCTTCGTCGGGCGCGTCGCTCCGGCGCCGGGCCGTCGTCGCCGGCGCGCAGCGGTCTGGTCAGGTCGCTCCGGCCGGGAGGTACTCCTCGGCGAAACGCCGGAGGCCGTCCAGGGCCTCCGACGAACGCCGCCACGGCTTGACGAACAGTCGGTCGACGCCGGCCTCGGCGTACCGCTCGACGTCGGCGGCCGAGGCGACCGGCCCCCCGAGGGTCACCTCGGTGCGCCCCGGGCGCCCGGCCCGGGCCCGCAGGTCGGCGAGCGTGGCCACCCGGGCCGGGATCTGCTCGAGGGTGTGGTTCATGGGCACCCAGCCGTCGCCCACCGTGGCCGCCCGGCGGAGGGCGGCCGGACCGTCACCCCCGATGTGGAGGCGGGGCCACGGCCGCTGGACCGGTTTGGGCTCGAAGCGGACCGGGGCGAAGTCGAACGCCGTCCCGTGGTGCTCGACGACGGGCTCGGACCACAGGCGGGTGCAGACGTCGAGGGCCTCGTCGACCCGGGCGCCCCGGCCGTCGAAGTCGAGTCCCACCGCCTCCCACTCGGCCCGGAGCCAGCTGGCGCCGATCCCGAAGTCGACCCGGCCCCCGGAGAGGTGGTCGAGGGTGGCCACGGCGCGCGCCGTGGAGAACGGGTGCCGGAGGCCGATGTTGTAGACGTGGGTCCCGAGGCGGATCCGTTCCGTGCGTGCGGCCACGGCGGCCAGGTAGACGAAGGGGTCGACCACGGGCACCTCGGCGGGGATCGGTGGGTGGTCCTCGCCGTGGTGCGGGCTCCCGCCCAGGGCCACCGGGAGCACCAGGTGCTCGGGGATCCACACCGAGTCGTAGCCGAGCCGGTCGGCCTCCAGCGCGGCCTCGGTCCACAGCGACGGGCTGAGCACGCCCAGGGAGATCGCGAACTTCACCGGCCACCTGCCTCTCGTGTCGGTCCGACCCGGACGAGCGTCCGGCCACCCTAGCGGCGCCCGACCGAGCGGGCCGTCCGCTCCCCGGCCCCGACCCTAGAGCCGGGCCTCGACCGGGAGGTCGGGACCCGGACGACCGTCGGCGAACGCCCGGATCATCCCCTCCTGGACGAACGAGGCGATGAGGGCCCCCTCCTCGGTGAAGACCTGGCCCCGGACGTACGACGTCCCGGCCCCGGCCGAGGTGCTCTCGTGGTGGTAGAGCAGCCAGCCGTCCCAGCCGAACGGCTCGTGGAAGCTCACGGTGATGGTCAAGACGGCGGTCGAGACCGTCCGGTGGGCCGCGGCCGTGCCGATCCCCGGGTGGGCGCGCAGGGTGGCGGAGATGGCCAGATGGCCGGTGAAGTGGGCCACGAGGGCGCGGGCCAGCTCCGGGCGGTCGGGAACGGGGTCGAAGCGGACCCAGGCGTCGAGCTCGGGCGGACCGACGTGGTCGGGGTCGTTCGGATCGGGCACGCCGACGATGCGCAGCTCGCGGCCGGCCATGGGCATCCGTTGGGGGAGCGCGGCGCCGGGGCCGCCCACGGCGGGCGGGCCGGCGGCGTGACGGACGACGTCCGCACCGGGCACGTCGAGGTGGACGCTGACGGTGGCGCACCGCCGGCCGCCCTGCTCCACGCCGACCACCGCGGCGGCGGTCGTCCGCCCGTCGTGGGTCACCTCGACGGCGAACCCGATCGGCCGGGCGTCGTCGACGACCCGGGTGAACACGGCGTGGGCCGACCGGACCCGGTGCCTCGGGAGCGACTTCGCCGCCGCCACCACGGCCTGGCCGAGCAGCTGGCTCCCGTCCACCACCCGACGCGCTCCCCCGTCGCTGGTCCCCACGAACCGGCCGGCGCCCTCGGGCGCCACGTCGAAGATCTCGAGCATCCACTCGACGCTCGACGGGCGGGGCCCGTCCGGGAGCTCGGCGGTCACCGGCCCGACACGGGCGGGTCGGCCGCACCCAGGCGCACCTCGACGACGTCCTGGAAGAAGGCGACGTGGCCGGCCAGGCGGGCCACCTCCGGATAGGGCTCCTCGTAGCTCCACGCCAGAACGGCGACCCCGGCCCGGTCCAGGCGCCGGTAGGTGGCCTGCCCCTTGAACGGGCAGTACGACGTGCGGTCGTCCCGGACGAAGAGCTCCAGGCGGACGTCGGCCGGAGGGAAGTAGACGACGAGGCCGTGGTCCTGTTCGTCGACGATCAGGCCGTGCCTGCTGTCGGCCACCAGCAGGCCTCCGACGGTGGCCGTCACCCGGTTGCGCCGGGCCAGGACGTCCACCCGGTAGTCCGGCCGTGACCCGTACCCCGACTCCCCCATGGCCCGTCCCCCCTCGCCCGTCGCACCCCCCGGCGGGATCGTAGTGTGAGACGGCGGCGGCGTCCGGCGCCGCGCCGGCCCGGGAGAGGAGCCAGGATGGTCATCGTGGTCGGCGTGTTCGCCATGGAGCCGGGCGACCGGGCCCGTTTCCTCGAATCGAGGACGGACCAGGTGGCCGCCACCCGGTCCGAGCCCGGGTGCCTCGACTACTCCTTCGCCGCCGACGCCGGCGACCCGGGCCGGGTCCGACTTCTCGAGCGGTGGGAGTCGATGGCCGCGCTCGAGGCCCACGTCGCCGCCCTCGGGGCGGCACCGTCGGCGGGCCGCCCGGCCGTGCCGGCCCGCACGGTGGAGCTGACCGTGTTCAGCGCCGACCCGGTGACGCCCCCGTGGGCGTGACGCCTCCACCGGGCGACCTCCCCGACCCGGGGCGCCGGACCCGAGCGGCCGATTAGGTTGGGCGCCGCCTGCGGTCCCGGCGGACCGGGCCCGGGCGACACCCGCACGGGGAGCAGGGGGAGCAGGGGGAGATGCCGGCAGGACCGCACCACGGGAGCGCTCCGGCCACCGGCGCGCCCGGGCCCGCCCGGGCAACGGGCCGGGCGGCCGTGGAGGTCGTCGAGCTGGCCAAGCGGTACCCCAAGGCGGCCACCGAGTCGCTCGCCGGCGTGAGCTTCCGGGTCGAGCAGGGCGAGGTCTTCGGCTTCCTCGGGCCGAACGGGGCCGGCAAGACGACCACCATCGGGATCCTCACCACCCGCATCCGCCCGACCCGGGGCCGGGCCCTGGTGGCCGGCGTCGACGTGGTGGCCGACCCGGTCGGCGCCCGACGGGTCCTCGGGGTCGTACCCCAGACCAACAACCTCGACCGGTCGCTCTCGGTGCGCCAGAACCTCCTCTTCCACGCCAGCTACCACGGTGTGCCCCGGGCCCGACGGCAGCGCCTGGCCGACGAGCTGCTCGAGCAGTTCGGGCTGGCCGACCGGCCCGAGGGGCGTCCCGACGAGTTCTCGGGCGGCCAGATCCAGCGCATGATGATCGCCCGCGCCCTCATGCACGCTCCCGCCGTGCTGTTCCTCGACGAACCGTCGACCGGCCTCGACCCGGCCGCCCGCCTGTTCCTGTGGGAGCGGGTCGCCGAGCTCCGGTCGGCCGGGACCACCGTGGTCATCACCACCCACGACATGGACGAGGCGGCCACCCTGAGCGATCGGGTGGCCATCATCGACCACGGGACGCTCCTCGCCCTCGACACCCCGGCCGCCCTGGTGCGGGGCATGACCGACGAGCGCACCCTCGACTGCACCGTCGAACCGGAGCCGTCCGCCGACCCGGAGGCGCTCGACGCCGCGCTCAGGGCGCTGCCCACCGTGCACGCCACCGAACGCCTCGACGATCCGTCGGGCACGCCGTGGCGCATCCGCGTCTACGTGCACGGCGATGCCGCCGCCAGCGTGGCCCCGGTGGCCCAACTGGTCGGGGCCGCCGGTGCCCGCCTGACCGACGTGCGCATGGGCGAGCCCAACCTCGAGGACGTGTTCATCCACCTGACCGGACGGGCCCTCCGGTGAGCGGCCCCACCGGGGCGCCCGAGGGACCCGGCGGCCCCGGGACGCTCCCCCACCTCCCCCACTGGGGGCCGTGGCGGACCGGTCTGGCCATCCTGCGCCGCGACCTCTTCGTCACCGGTCGGGAGTTCCCGATCTTCCTGGCCCAGGTCATCCTCCAGCCCCTCTTCCTCCTCTTCGTCTTCGGCAAGGTGCTGGCCGAACTGGGCTACACCCAGCCCGGCTACCAGCAGGTCCTCTTTCCCGGGCTGGTGGCCCTGGCCGCCGTGCTCACCGGGCTCCAGAGCACCGCCCTCCCCCTCGTGATCGAGTTCTCCTACAGCAACGAGATCGAGGACCGGCTGCTCGCCCCGCTGCCCATCGGCGGTGTCGCCGTGGAGAAGGTCGTCTTCGCGGCCCTGCGGGCCTGCGTGGCGGCGGCCGTCATGTTCCCCATCGGGATCTGGATCCTCGGGTCGATCCCGTGGCACGCGTCGACGGCGCCCGGGGTCGTGGTCATGATCGTCCTCGGCTCGCTGCTCGGGGCGGCCATGGGCCTCATCCTCGGCACCTACGTGCCCCCCAACCGGATCAACGTGACGTTCGCCCTCGTCCTCACCCCGTTGATCTTCACCGGGTCGAGCCAGTACCCCTGGCCCTCGCTGGGCCGCCTGCGCTGGTTCCAGGTCGTCTCGGCCCTCAATCCGATGACCTACGTGAGCGAAGGGCTCCGCGCCCTCATGACGACCGGCGTGCCCCACCTGCCGACCTGGCTGTGCTTCGTCGTCGCCGCGGGCTACCTGATCGTCCTGGGCCTGGTCGGCATGCTCGGCTTCCTCCGCCGGGCCCTCGGCTGAACCCCGGGCCCGGGTACGCTCGTCCCATGGAGTCGCGGGAGCTCTGGGGGGCCCTGCCGGCCGGGGTGCTGGAGCGGGTGGTGGTGGTCTCCCCGCACTTCGACGACGCCGCCCTCGGGGCGGCCCACCTGCTCGCCTCGTACCCGGGCAGCACGGTGGTCACCGTCCTCGGCGGCCGGCCACCGGCCTACCCGGACGATCCGACCGAGTGGGACGCCCTGGCCGGCTTCGCCGCCGGCGACGACGTGGTCGGACTGCGCCGGGAGGAGGACCGCGCCGCCCTGGCCGTGCTCGGGGCCCGGCCGGTGTGGCTCGAGTTCGCCGACCACCAGTACCTCCCGCCGGACCGGCGACCCCGGCCGGCCGACGTGGCGCCGGAGCTGGCCGCCGCCCTGGCCGGCGAGTCGCCGAGCGCCGTGTTCCTGCCCATGGGCCTGGCCAATCCCGACCACGGACTGACCCACGACGCCGGGCTGCTGGCCCGCCGGATGCTCGGCGGCGCCTCCGGGGCTCCGCTCTGGTTCTGCTACGAGGACGGCGGCTACCTCCACCTCCCGGGCCTCCTCGCCTGGCGGGTGGCGTCCCTCTTCCGGTCGGGCCTGTGGCCCACGCCGGCCATCGTCCCCGTCCGGCCCGACATGGCGACCAAGCGGGCGGCCCTCGCCTGCTACGCCAGCCAGATCGCCCCCCTCGAGCGCGACCACCTGCTGGCCGAGCGCCTCGACGCCAACGTGCCCGAGCAGTACTGGCGCCTGGCCCCGCCCCCGCCGGGCTGGGAGGCCCTCACCACCTTCGAGGCCGGCGGTGTCGAGGCCGGCGAGCCCGAGGACGCCGGACGGCACGGGGAGGCCGGCCGTGGTGGGTGAGGCCGTCCCGTCGGGCCGGGGACGCCCGGTCGGGCCGGGGACGGTGGCCCTCGTCACCGGGGCCTCCTCGGGCATCGGCGCGGCCACGGCCCGCCTCTTCGCCGCCCGGGGCGCCACCGTGGCCGCCGTGGCCCGCCGCGCCGACCGGCTGGAGGACGTGGTGGCCGACTGCCGGGCCACGGCCCCCCGGTCCCGGGCCTGGGTGGCCGACCTGGCCGACCCCGACGGCGCGGCCCGCCTCGGCCCGGAGGTCTGGGACGAGCTCGGCCCGGTCGACGTGCTCGTCAACAACGCCGGCATCCCCCTGCGCCGACCGGTCCAGCGCCTCACCCTCGACCAGGTGCGCCGGGCCATGACCGTCAACTACCTCTCCCCGGTGGCCCTGACCCTCGCCCTCCTCCCCCGCCTGCTGGCCCGGGGCTCGGGGGTCATCGTCAACGTCTCCAGCCTCGGCGGGCGGCTCGGCATCACCCACGAGGCGGCCTACAGCGCCTCCAAGTTCGCCCTGGCCGGGTGGAGCGAGGCCCTGGCCGCCGACCTCCACGGGACCGGGGTGCACGTGCGCCTGGTCCTGCCCGGACCGGTCGACACCGAGATCTGGGACCAGCCCGGCAACGACCGGGCCGACTACGCCGGGCCGCTCACCCCGCCCGGGGAGGTGGCGGCCGGCATCCTCGACGCCGTGGCCGGCGACCGCTTCGAGCACTACCTCCCCGACCTCAAGGCGGTGGTGGACCTGAAGCACCGCGACATCGACGCCTTCTTAGAGGGCATGGCCGCCCTGGACGGGCGCCGCGACGCCGGGGAGGGGGGCGGCTCGTGAAGGCGCTGCTCTTCGGGGCCCGGCCCGATCCCACCGACGTGCGGCCCGTCCCGACCGACGACCTGGAGGCCCGGCTGGCCGCGCTCCCCTTCGGGCTCCACGAGGTGGACGACGCCCGGCCGGTCCGGCCCGACTGGGTGGTGACCCGACCGATCCTCTCGGGCGTCTGCGGCTCCGACGCCAAGCTCGTCCTCGGCGACTTCGAGGACGGCGACGTCGACAACCCCATGGCCGCCTTCTCGTCACTGCCCCACGTCCCCGGGCACGAAGTGGTGGCCGAGGTGGCCGCCCTCGGCCCGGCGGCCCGCGGCCTCGAGGTCGGCCAGCGGGTCGTGCTCAACCCGTGGCTCTCGTGCGCCCCACGGGGGGTCACGCCCCTCTGCCCGCCGTGTGCCCGGGGCGACGTCAACCTCTGCTGGTCGTTCACCACCGGTGACCTCGGCCCGGGCGTGCACATCGGGGTGGTCACCGGTGCCCCGGGGGCCTGGGCCGAGCTGCTGGCCGCCCACTGCTCCATGCTCCATCCCGTCCCCGATCGGATCTCCGACGAGGCCGCCGTGCTGGCCGACCCGTTCTCGGTCGCCTTCCACGCCGTGGTCCGCCACCCGCCACCGGCCTCCGGACGGGCCGTCGTCTACGGGGCGGGGGCCCTCGGGCTGGCCAGCGTGGCCATCCTGCGGAGCCTCCATCCCGGGGTGGAGGTGGCCGTGGTGGCCCGGTTCCCGGCCCAGGCGGCCATGGCCCGCCGCTACGGCGCGGCCCTCGTCCTCGACCACGAGCCGCGCCTCGCCCTCGTCGAGGCGCTGGCCGGCTGGTCGGGGGGCGTGCTCCACCGGGCCCACGCCGGCCTGCCCATGACCCAGCCCGGCGGGGTCGACGTGGTCTACGACACCGTGGGCAAGGGCGAGACCTTCGAGGTGGGGGTGCGGGTCCTGGCCGAGCGCGGTCGCCTGGTCTACACCGGTGTGGCCGTGCCCGGCCGGTGGGAGTGGACCCCCGTCTACTTCAAGGAGCTCACCGTGGTGGGCTCCAACGCCTTCGCCACCGAGCTGTTCGAGGGCCGGCGCCGCCACGCCATCGACCACTACCTCGACCTGGTCGGGGACGGTCGCATCGACCTCGCCGCCATGGTGACCCACCGGTTCCCCCTCGAGGACTGGTGGGAGGCGCTGTGCGCCCTGGCCCGGCCCGAACGGAGCGGCGTCCTGAAGGCGGCCTTCACCCCCAACGGGACCTGAGCCGCACCCCCCGGCCCCGGTCCGAGGGGGCGGTCACCCGGTGGGGCCGAGCCGCTCGAACCGGGCGAAGCGCTCGGCGGCCCGGCGGGCCCACACCGGGTCGGGCTCGATCCGCCCGCCGGTCCCGGCCCAGGCCCCGGCCGCCCCGAACTCGGACTCGAGGCCGGCCACCAGTCGGGCCAGGAAGGCGGCCCCGAGGGCGGCCCCCTCGGGGACGGCGACGGTGTCCACCGGGAGCCCGGTGGCATCGGCCACGGCCTGCATCCAGGCCCACCGGCGGGTACCGCCGCCGGTGGCCACCACCCGGCGGGCGGCCACGCCCGACCGCTCCACCAGGCGGCGGATGACGAAGCCGCTGGCCTCGTCGGCCGCCCGGAGCAGGTCCTCGGGGCCGTGGGTGATGTCGAGCCCGTGGAGGCTGGCCCGAAGGCGCGGGTCGTGGAACGGCGTGCGCTCGCCCCGCAGGTAGGGGAGCCACACCGGCACCCGGGCCGGATCGCCGACCCGGGCCGGCTCGGGGCCGCCGGCGGCGGCGCCCCGGCGGCGGGAGGGCCCGGCCACCAGGGCGCGGGCCCAGTCGGCGAAGAGGGCCCCGGCGTTGCTCGGCCCCCCGACGAGCACGGTGCCCGGCGCCGAACCCGGGTAGGTCGTCAGCCCGGGCACCTCGACCCACGTGTCGGTGACCACCCACACCACCAGGGTGGCCCCGAAGATGACGAGCACGTCCCCGGGCCGGTCGGCCCCGGAGACGATCTGCTCGCAGAAGGCGTCGACCGAGCCCCCGCCGACGGCCGTACCCGACCCCGGCACGGTCCCGGCCGGCCGGCCCAGGGCCACCAGGCGCGGGAGCTGGCCCTCGTCGACGCCGAGGGCGGCCAGGGCGCCGCGGTCCCAGCGCCCGCCGGCCGCCAGGGCCCCGAAGGCGGCGGCCCCGGCCGAGTCGAGGGCGGCCACCCCCGAGAGGGCGTGGGTGGCCGTCGCCTGGCACGGCCAGTACCCGGCGGCACCGGGCGCTTCGGCCGCGGCCCAGGCCAGCAGGCGGGCCCCTTCTGTGGCCTCGCCCCCGTGATCGTGGGGCCGGGCCGCCGGGGCGCCCGCCCGGGCCCGGCCGTCGCCGTAGAGGAGGCCGGGGAGGCGGGGCACGCCGCGCCGGTCGACGGCCGTCATCGAGGGGACCAGGGAGGTGACCACCACGCCGGCCGGGGCCCCGCCCAGGGCGTCCGTCACCTCGGCCAGGGCCCGCCGCGGGCCGCGGCGCCAGGCCCGGCCGGCATCGTGCTCCAGGCGGTCGGGCGACGGGGTGACCACCCGGTGGGCCACCCGGCACCGGGCCACCACGCGCCCGCCCGGGTCGACGGCCACCGCCTTCACGGCCGTCGTGCCCACGTCGACCCCGACCGTGCACTCCCCGGGCGCCGCGCCGGTCATCCCGGCCCCGCCCCGGTCATCCCGGCCCCGCCGGCCACACCGTCCCCCCGCGCACCGCCCCAGTATGGACCCGATCGGCCGGACGGCCGGGTGCTACCCTCCGGCCGTCCGCCGCGTGACGAGGAGGCCCGAGATGGCGACAGCACGGCCCAGGGCCCTCGTGACGGCGGCCGTGCGCGGCCCCGGACTCGACCTCCTCGGCGAGCTGGCCGACCTCACCCTCGACTCCTGGCTCGACCAGCCCACCCTGCGCATCTACGACGCCGAGCAGCTGGCCGAGCGGATGCGGGCCGAGGGGGCCACCATCGCCGTCGTCGAGTCGGACCGGTGCGCCGGCCCGCTCTTCGAGCTCCCCCTGGTGGCCGTGGGCAGCTGCCGGGGCGACCCCACCAACGTGGACGTGGCCGCGGCCACGGCGGCCGGCGTGCCGGTCCTGCGGGCCCCGGGACGCAACGCCGACGCCGTGGCCGAGCTCACCGTCGGCCTCCTCGTCGCCGCCACCCGCCGGCTGGTGGCCGCCGACGCCGACGTCCGTCGGGGCGAGATCTACAAGGACGGCACGATCCCGTACCAGCGGTTCCGGGCCTGGGAGCTGGCCGGGCGGACGGTCGGGCTGGTCGGGCTGGGCGCCGTCGGGCGGGCGCTGCGCTGGCGCCTGCGGGGCCTCGGCCTCGAGGTCATCGTCCACGACCCCTACGCCGGCGAGGCCTCCGTGCCCCTCGACGAGCTGCTGGCCCGGTCCGACGTGGTCTCCCTGCACGCCGCCGTGACCCCGGAGACCACCGGCATGATCGGGGCCGCGCAGTTCGCCGCCATGCGCGACGGCGTGGTCTTCCTCAACTCGGCCCGCGCCGCCCTCCACGACACCGACGCCCTGGTCGAGGCCGTCCGTTCGGGGAAGGTGGCCGCGGTCGGCCTCGACCACTTCGAGGGCGAGCAGCTCCCGGCCGACCACCCCCTCACCACGTTCGACTCGGTCGTGCTCGCCCCCCACATCGGTGGGGCCACCTACGACACCGAGGTCCACCACACCCGGATCATCGCCGAGGACCTCTGCCGGCTGCTGGCCGGGGCCCGGCCCCTCCACTGCGTGAACCCCGGCGTCCTGGAGCGCCGGTGACCGCCCGCGGACCGGCGTTGCGGCTCCTGCCCGCGCTCGACGACGACAATCGCTTCTTCTGGACGAGCGGGGCCGACGGGCGCCTGCGCTTCCTGCGCTGCCCGGCGTGCCGCGCCTACGTCCACCCGCCCGCCCCGCGCTGCCCCGAGTGCCTGGCCGCGGGGCTCGCCCCCGAGCCGGTGAGCGGCCGGGGCCGGGTGGTGGCCCACACCGTGAACGTCCACGGGTGGATCCCCGGCAGCGAGCCCTATCTGATCGCCCTGGTGGAAATCGACGAGCAGCCGAGCGTCCGGCTCACCACCAACCTGGTCGACGTCGAGGCCGAGGACGTCGCCACGGGCATGGCCGTCGAGGTCGTCTTCGACGAGCACGACGGCGTCTTCCTGCCCCTCTTCCGCCCCGCCGAGCGGACCGCGCCGTGAGCCCCCCGGCCGAGGAGCCCCTCGAGCGTCGGGCGGCCATCACCGGCATCGGACAGTCGGCCGTGGGCCGCCGCCTCGGCCGGTCCGGCCTCGACCTCACCGTCGAGGCCTGCCTGGCCGCCGTGGCCGACGCCGGGCTCACCCGGGACGACATCGACGGGCTGGCCACCTACCCCGGGATGGGGGTGGGCACCCCGGGCTTCGCCGGACCGACCGGTCCCGAGGTCCACGACGCCCTCCGTCTCCGCCTCAACTGGCACGACGGGGGCGGCGAGGGTCCGGGCCAGATGCGGGCCCTCATCGCCGCCTGTCTGGCCGTCGGCGCCGGCCTGGCCCGCCACGTCCTCGTCTACCGCACCGTCACCGAGGCCACCGCCCAGGGCGGGGGGGGACGCCAGGGCATCGGCGGCGACGGCGGTGGCGACGGTGGCGGCGGCGTCCCCCGCTTCTCCGGGTTCCTCCAGTGGATGCTCCCCTTCGGGGCCGTCTCCGCCGTCAACTGGATCGCCCTGGTGGCCCAGCGGCGCATGCACGAGTTCGGCCTGACCCGCGACCAGCTGGCCCAGATCGCCCTCAACGCCCGGCGCAACGCCGCCGAAAACCCGGCGGCCGTCTTCCGTGACCCCCTCACCCTCGACGCGTACCTGGGGTCGCGCATGATCTCGACGCCGCTCTGCCTCTTCGACTGCGACGCCCCGGCCGACGGCTCGACCGCGTTCGTCGTCTCCCACCGCGACTACGCCCCCGACGCCCCCCGGACGGCCTGCCACGTCCAGGCGGTGGGGACCGCCCTGCGGGGCCGACCCAGCTGGGACCAGTTCGACGACCTGACGACCATGGCCGCCCGGGACGCGGCGGCGGCGATGTGGGAGCGGACCGACCTCCGTCCGGCCGACGTCGACGTGGCCCAGCTCTACGACGGGTTCTCCGTCCTCGCCCTGGTCTGGCTGGAGGCGCTCCGCTTCTGCGGCCGCGGCGAGAGCGGTCCCTTCGTGGCCGACGGGACGGCCATCGCCCGCACCGGGTCGCTCCCCCTCAACACCGCCGGCGGCCAGCTCTCCGGCGGCCGGCTCCACGGGTTCGGGCTGATCCACGAGGCCTGCGTGCAGCTCCGCGGCGACGGGGGGGCCCGTCAGGTCGTCCGCCGGGGCGGGCCGCCCGAGGTGGCCGCCGTCAGCAACGGCGGCGGACCCATCGCCGGTGCGCTCCTCCTCACCCGGGGGCGGGGCTGACCCTCGCGGGGGCGGGGTCGGGCGGGCCGGTGCCGGCCAGCAGGTGGGCGGCCCGGGCGGCCAGGGCCACCAGGGTGAGCGTGGGGCCGTAGCCGGCCGAGGTCACGAAGACCGAGGAGTCGGCCACCACCACGTTGTCCACCCCGTGGAGGTGGCCGGTCGGATCGGCCACCGACGTGGCCGGATCGGTCCCCATCCGCACCGTGCCCATGTTGTGCCGGCTCTCGGGGACCGCGGCCGGCGACGAGGCGTTGCCCCGGCCCGGCGAGGTCGACACCGACGTCCACTCGGCCCCCATCTCGGTGAGGATGGCCGCCAGCCGCGGTCCGTAGTGCTCGGAGGCCACCAGCTCGTGGGGACCGGGCCGGTAGGTCACCCGGGCCACCGGGAACCCCCGGGCGTCCCGCACGCTCGGGTCGAGGTCGACCCGGTTGTGGGCGTAGGGCAGGTCCTCCCCCTGCATGATGAAGGCCCACAGGCGGGCCCGGATGGGCGAGTCGGCCATGAGCCGGGGGTGGGCCGGACCCCACGGGTAGTGCTGGGCCTCGAGGACCGGGAGTGCGGCGCCGGCGTGCTCGACCATGCCGCCCCGCAGCCAGGGGAGCCCGGCACCGGCGGCGGCCGTCCGGGCCGCCGCGTCCCCCACGATCATGTCGTCGTGGACGTGGGTCACGGCCCGGCCCCGCTCGGCATAGGTGCGCACCGGCAGCGACCCGGCGGCCAGGGTCTGGAAGTGGCACATGAGGTAGCGACCGAGGAGCGGGTGGTCGAGGTCGGACAGGAGGAGGAGGCGAGGCGTCTCGACGGCCCCGGCGGCCACGATCACGTGCCGGGCCCCGACCGAGCGCGTGGTGCCGTCGGGGCCCACGACGTCGACCCCGGTGGCGCGCCGGCCCGACACGCGGATCCGCGACACGAAGCTCTCGGGCCACAGCTCGGCCCGGCCCGAGCCCAGGGCCCGGCGCAGCAGGGCCACCGGGTCGCCCTTGGCGTGGATGGGGCAGCCGAAGAACGAGCAGAACCCGCAGTTGTTGCAGGCCGGCCGGCCGTCGTAGGGGACGCTGTTGGCCGCCGTGGGGGCCGGGTACGGGTGGTAGCCGAGGCGCTCGGCGGCGGCGGCCGAGAGGGTCGCCCCGTACATGGGCGGCCCCGGGGGCATGGGATAGGGGGCCGACCGGGGACCGGCGAAGGGGTTGGCCCCGGCCGCACCGGCCACCCCGACCGACCACTCTGCCTCGGTGTAGTACGGCTCGAGCTCGTCGTAGCCGACGGGCCAGTCGGCCACCTCGGCGCCGGGTTGCGGCCCGAGGAGGTCGAGGAGCCGGAAGTCGTCGGGCCGGAACCGGGGCACCTTGCCGTCGGCGTGGGTCCCGCCGCCGCCCACCGTCGAGGGGACCGAGTTGACCTCGCCGACCACGGTCCGGTCACCGTCCGCCTCGGACCGGCGGAAGGTGCGGGGCTCGACCAGCGGATCCGGGCCGAGGAAGTGCCGGGCGCGGAACTTGAGCTCGTCGTTCGAGAAGTCGGCGGCCGGCCGGGTGAGGTCGTCCGGGTCGAGGAGGTGGTTGCGGCCCTTCTCGACGATGACGACCGACCAGCCCGCCGCGGTGAGGACGTCGGCCGCCGTCGACCCGCCGGGCCCGGAGCCCACGATCACGGCGTCGACCGTCACGGCGCGGTCACCTCGTCGTCGGTCCACCCCCGGGGCTGGACGTCGCCCTCGAAGCCGATGGCCCGCCAGCCGACACCCTCGCGGTTGCCGCCGTACTCGGGCGCGCCGTACATGCCCTCGCAGGCGTGCCGGTAGAGCACCTCGGTGAAGGCGGGGTCGGCCCGCAGGCGGGCGTCCTGCTCGGCGGCGGGGGCGGCGGCGAAGTCGGCGCCCAGGCCGGCCAGCCCGGTGCGCACCTGCTCCTGGAGGCCGACCACCGGGCCGTTGAACTCGCGCTCGGCGTGCCCGGCCGAGCCCTCGATGCGCATGCGCCAGGCCAGCTCGTCCAGGGCCGAGAGCGAATGGAAGCGGGTGAAGGCCGCGTCCCCGCCCCGGCGGCCGGACGTCGGGCCACCGGCCCAGATGCGGGGCGGGTCGACGAGGAACGCCCCGAGCAGCCCGTCGACGTAGTCGGGCACGCCGGCGGCGACGGCGCCGGGGCCCTCGGCCGTGGCCGGGATCAGCCGGTCGCAGGCGGCGGCCAGGACCCGGTACTCGTCCTCGGTCAGCCAGACGGGCATCGGCTCACCCTAGCCAGGCCGTGGTCGGGCCGGACGGGCGTCGGTGCGGGTGCGGGTGCGGACGTCAGTGCGGGGTGAAGACGACCGGAAGGGCGGTCGGCGAGCGGAAGGCCAGGCCCCGGATGTGCACGTCCTCGGCGGCCTCCGGGTCGAGGCGGAGGTCGCCGAGGCGGTCGAGGAGCGTGTTCACGGCCACGCGCGTCTCCATCCGGGCCAGGTGCATGCCGAGGCAGACGTGGACGCCGAAGCCGAAGCCGACGCTCTGGCGCGACGGTCGGAAGAGGTCGAACCGGTCGGGGTCGTCGTACTTGCGCTCGTCCCGGTTGGCCGAGCCGAGCAGGAGGCCGACGTCGGCCCCCTCCTCGACGAACACGCCGCCGAGCACGGCGTCCCGGGTGGCCCGCCGCAGGATGACGGTCACCGGCGGCTCCCACCGGACGGCCTCCTCGAAGGCGGCGGGCAGTAGCGACCGGTCGTCGCGCACCGCCGCCAGCTGGTCGGGGTTGGTGAGCAGGCCGAACAGCAGGCTGCCCGAGGCCCGGTAGGTCGTCTCCACCCCGGCCGGCAGCAGGAGCCGGAGGAAGGAGTGGATCTCCTCCTCGTCGAGGCGGCGGCCGTCGACCTCGGCCACCAGGAGGTCGCTGATGAGGTCGTCGGCCGGGTGCCGGCGCCGTTCCTCGAGCACCGCGGCGAAGTAGTCCCGCAACGCCGCCGACGCGGCCACGCCGCGGTCCCAGTTGGCGGTCACCGAGGTGATCTCGACGGCCCACCGCTGGAAGGCCGGGAAGTCGGCGCGGGGCAACCCGAGGATCCGGGCGATGACCTGGACCGGGAAGTCGAAGGTGAGCTCCCGGACCAGGTCGGCCGAGCCGCGACCGGCGAACCGGTCGACCAGCTCGCCCACCACCACCGCCACCAGGTCGCCCTCCCACCGCTCGAGCACCCGGGACCGGAAGGTCGGGGCCACCAGGGCCCGGTGGATGCGGTGGTCGGGCTCGTCCATCTGCAGGATGGTGCGGCCCATCACCGCGCCGACGATCCCCTCGTACACCGTCGACGAGTACGTCTCGTTGTCCCGCAGGACCTGGACCGCCTCGTCGAACCCGAACACGGTCACCGGCGTCGGCCGGTTCGGGTCCGGCGGGTCGGCGCCGGCGCCCAGGTCGATCGGTCCCCGGTGGACCGGGGCCTGCCGTCGGAGCTCGGCCATCCTCGGGAAGGGATCGCGGACGTCGCCCGAGACCGTGTCGGCCAGCTCGAAGGGGTCGAAGCGGCCGGCCGGTGCCGCCCCTCCCCCGTGCTCGGTGTGGGTCATGCTCCCTCGCCTCCCCTCGGGCCCTCGCCGGCCCGCTGCCGGCCACCGTACAGCAAACGTTCGTTTGGGCGCATCCCGGTGACGGCGCCGGCGCCGCCGAGCGAGCACAATGGGGGCGTGCCCGACCCCGATCCGCAGCCGGACCGCGCCCGCGGGGTCCCGGTGGGGACGGGACAGCGCCAGCGGATCCTGGCCACCGCCCTCTCCCTCATGGCCCAGCACGGGGTGGACGGCACCAGCATGCGCACCCTGGCCACGGCCACCGGGCTCAACGTGGCCACGCTGTACCACTACTTCCCGTCCAAGCGCGACCTCCTCGTGGCCGTCCTCGAAGAGCGCGGGTTCGCGGCCGCGCTGGGGTCCGACGGCGCGGCACCACCGTCTCCGGCCCCCGCCGACGACGTCATCGGCCTCCTCGACGACGTCCTGGCCTCGATGCTCGAGGTGGAGGAGTTCGTCCGCCTCATGCTCGGGGAGGCCCTGCGGGGCGACGAGACGGCCCGGGCCGTCGGCGGCGAGCTCTTCCGGGCCACCCAGTCCGCCCTGGAGGGGTGGCTGGTCGCCCTCGACCCTCCGCCGTGCGCCCCCGAGGACGCCCCGGCCCTGGCCCGCCTCCTGCGCAGCCTCCTGGTCGGCATCTTCCTCGAGCACGTGGCCGGGGTGCTCGGGGACGGGGACGGGGTCACCCCGGACACCGTCTTCCGGGACCGGACCCGCGAGGCCGCCGCCCTCCTCACCCGGCACCAGGCCCGCTGATCACCGGGCGCCCGGCGTGCGGGTCCCCGGATCAGGAACCGACCAGCAGCCCGGCGATGCGGTCGTAGTGGGCGGCGGCGCCGCCGAGGAGGACCTCGTTCTGCTTGGCCCGCTTGAACAGGAAGTGGGCGTCGTTCCCCCAGGTGAAGCCCACCCCGCCGTGGAGCTGGATGGAGTCCCCGGTGGCCCGCACCGCCGCCTCGGCGGCGTACGCGGCGGCCATGGCCGTGGCCCGCTCGCGCTCCGGCGCCCCGGTGTCGGAGGCCCACGCCGCGAAGTGCACCCCGGCCCGGGCCATCTCGAGGGCGCTGAACATGTCGACCAGGCGGTGCTTCACGACCTGGAAGGAGGCGATCGGACGGTCGAAGGCCACCCGGGCCGTCGTGTACCCGATGGCCTCGTGGAGGGCGCGGTCGGCCACCCCCACCAGCTCGGCGGCCAGCCCGACGGCGACGTCGTCGAGGACCCGCCGCCACAGGTCGGTCTGGTCGCCGGGAGGCCCCAGCGGCTCGACCGGCTCCTCGTCGAGCACCAGGCGGGCCAGCTTCCGGGTCGGGTCGAGGGACGGGACGGGCTCGGCGTTGGGCGCCGGGAGCAGGTAGGAGCGCACCCCCTCCTCGGACAGGGCCACCACCACGGCCCAGTCCGCGGTGTGCCCGTCGAGCACCACCGGCTTCGTCCCGGAGACGACCCACCCGGTGCCGCGGCGCCGGGCCCGGGACCGCACCGTGGCCAGCGGCAGCCCGTGCCCCTGCTCGTGGAGGGCCACGGTCCCCCGCCGGCGTCCGGAGGCCAGCTCCTCGACGAGGTCGGCCGCCCCGAGGGCGCGCACGGCCGACATGGCCAGCACGGCCGACGAGAAGAGCGGACCGGGCAGGGGCACCCGGGCCGTCTGCTCCAGGACGATGCACGTCTCGAGCAGTCCGGCCCCGCTGGCGGGGGCGAGCAGCCCGGGCCAGCCCAGGGCCACCAGCTGCGCCCACAGCTCCGGGGTGACGCCGTCGGGCCCGTCGGCCAGGCGGCGGAGCGTGGCCCCGTCGACCTCGTCCATGGCCCGCCGCGCCACGTCCTGGAGGGCCACCTGCTCGGCGTCGAACGTGAAGTCCACTGCGCACCTCCGTGCCCCGACGCCCGCCGCTGCGAGGGCCCCGGTCGGCGACACTGTAGACGGCGGAGGGCTAGCCTCCCACCCGTGGACTTCGCCCTGGCCGCCGAAGACGAGGCCTTCCGGGACGAACTGCGGAGTTGGCTCGACGAGCACCTCCCACCCTTCCTGGCCAGCGAGGAACTGGCCGACGACGCCGGGCTGTCCGGTGAGAAGTCACAGCGGCGGCGGGCCGCCTGGCAACGGCTGCTCCACACCGGCCGGTGGGCGGCCGTGCACTGGCCCGAGGAGTACGGGGGCCGGTCGGCCACGGCCATGCAGCGCATCCTCTACTCCGAGATCATGGCCGAGTACCGCACGCCGGGGCTCTTCAACCCCAACGGCCTCTGGCAGATCGGACCCATGATCATCGCCTGGGGAACCGAGGAGCAGAAGGCCCGGTGGCTCCCGTCGATCCTGGACGCCACCGACCACTGGTGCCAGGGGTTCTCGGAACCCGATGCCGGCAACGACCTGGCCAACCTGCGCACCACGGCCGTCCGCGACGGTGACCGCTACGTGGTCAACGGCCAGAAGACCTGGATCTCGACGGCGCACCTGGCCCGGTGGGGGCTGTTCCTCCTCCGCACCGATCCGACGGCCATCGGGCGCGGGGCCAAACACGAGGGGATCACCGCCTTCATCCTCGACATGGAGACCCCGGGCATCGAGACCCGTCCCCTCCGCGACATGGCCGGCGAGGAGATGTTCAACGACGTCTTCTTCGACGACGTCTCCGTCCCCGTCGACAGCCGCCTCGGGGGCGAGGGCGAGGGCTGGATGGTGGCCATGGGCACCCTCGGCCACGAGCGGGTGGGCATCGCCGGCCAGGTCTCGCTGCTCGCCGCCGACCTGCGGGCCCTGGTGATGACGGCCCGCTCGGTCAACCCCGACGCCCTCTCGGACCCGGCCCTCCGGGAGCGGTTGGCCCGGGCCTGGACCGAGATCGAGCTCACCCGGCTGCTCACGGTGCGGGCCCTGAGCAAGATCATGAAGGGCGAGAAGAACTGGCCCGAGGTGCCCTTCGCCAAACTCCAGTGGGCCACCCTGGCCCAGACCCTGGCCGCCCTGGCGGTGGACCTGCTCGGGCCGGCCGGGCTCCTGGCCCGGGGCGGCCCCGACGCCGTCGACCGGGGCAAGTGGACCCGGCTCTACGCGTTCCAGCGCTACAGCTCGATCGGCGGCGGCTCGAGCGAGGTCCAGAAGAACATCATCGCCGACCGGGCGATCCGGCTTCCCGGACAGGCCCGCCTGTCCTGACGTGGCCGTCGACCCGCGCACGCCGTGCCTGGTGGGGGTGGCCCGCCGCACCTGGCGCGACGCCTCGTCCCCCGAGCCGATCGACCAGTGGGAGCAGGTGGCCCGGGCCGCGGCCGCCGATGCCGGCGCTCCCGACGCCCTCGGCGGCCTCCAGCGGCTCGACGTCGTCTACTGCCAGTCCTGGGAGTACGACGACCCGAGCGGCCGCCTCGCCGCCCGGCTGGGCGCCGCACCCGGGCAGCACGCCTACTCGGGCATCGGGGGGTCGGTGCCGCTCCGGCTGGTGGTGGCGGCGGCGGCGGCCATGGCCGCCGGCCGGCTCGACCTCGCCCTGGTGGTCGGCGGCGAGGCCCTGGCCACGCGCCGGCACCTCCCCGAGCCGCCCTGGTCCTTCGCGCCACCGACGCCCCGACCCTTCCCCCTCACGCTCGACCGCACCGAGGCCGCCCACGGGATCTACCAGGCCTACCTGACCTTCGCCCTGCTCGACACGGCCCGCCGCGCCCATCTCGACCGGACCGTCGCCGAGCACCGGGACGAGCTCGGGGCCCTGCTCGCCCCCCTGACCTCGGTGGCCGCGGCCCAACCGGAGCACGCCTGGTTCCCTCGCGAGCGCCGGGCCGGCGAGCTCACCACCCCCACCCCGGCCAACCGGATGGTGTCCACCCCCTACACCAAGCTGATGACCGCCGTCATGGACGTCGACATGGCCGCCGCCGTCCTGCTGGCCACCGAGGAAGCGGCCGACCGCCTCGGCGTCCCGGCCGACCGTCGGGTCTACCTTCGGGGCGCCGGGGCCGGCGAGGAGCCCCCGGCCCTGGCCGCCCGGCCCGACCTGTGGCGCTCGCCGGCCCTGGCCGCCGCCGTCGGGGGCGCCCTGGGCACGGGGGGGGCCGACGGCGTGGCCCACCTGGACCTCTATTCGTGCTTCGCCAGTTCCCTGGCCTTCGCCCGGGACGCCCTCGGGATCACCGACGACCGGCCCCTCACGGTCACCGGGGGCCTCCCCTACCACGGGGGGCCCGGGAGCAACTACACCACCCACGCCCTGGCCGCCATGGTCGAGGTCCTCCGCGACGACCCGGGCTCCCTGGGCCTCGTCACCGGGGTCGGGATGCACATGACCCACCACGCCGCCACCCTCTGGTCGACGACGCCCGGGCGGGCCGGTCCGGTCGAGGACCCGCCGGCCGGGCCGGTCGAGGACCCGCCGGCGGTTCCCGTCACCGCCGGGGCCGAGGGCCCGGCCACCGTGACCACCTTCTCGACCGTCCACCACCGCGACGGCCCGGAGTGGACGGCGCTCATCTGCGACCTCCCCGACGGGACGCGGGCCTACGCCCGGATGGAGGAGCCGCCGGCCGGCGGCGACGACCTGGTGGGCACGGCCGTCACCCTCACCGCCGGGCCCCGGGGGGTGACGACCGCCCGGCGGTGAGCCGCCGCCCCGGCGCCGGGGACCGGCCCGACCCCGTCCCCACCGGACCGCACCGCCAGCCGACACGAGGAGGACCATGCCCGTCCACTACCAGCCGGGCGACGATCACGTCGTCCGCATCACCATCGACCGCCCCGAGGCCCGCAACTCCCTGGACATGGACCACTTCGCCCAGCTCCGCCGGGCCTGGGACCGCTTCGGCGGCGACGACGACGCCTGGGTCGCCGTGGTCACCGGCGTCGGGGCCGACTTCTGCGTCGGGGCCGACCTCAAGACGTACATCCCCCAGATCACCAGCCTGCAGGCCCGCCTGACCGAGGAGGGCCTGACCGAGGTCGACGGCTACCGGCTCGACGACGGCGTGAAGGCCGTCCTCCGCGACACCCGCCTCTACAAGCCGGTGATCGCCGCCGTCAACGGCACCTGCGTGGCCGGCGGGATGGAGCTGCTCGGTGGGTGCGACCTGCGGGTGGCGGCCGACACCGCCACCTTCGCGGTGATGGAGCCCAAACGGGGCCTCTTCGCCGGGGGCGGGACCACCGTCCGGCTCCCCCGGCAGATCCCCTATCCAGCGGCCATGGAGCTCCTGCTCTGCGCCGACCGGCTCTCGGCCCGGCGGGTGCTGGCCATGGGGCTGGTGAACGAGGTCTGCGCCCCCGGGGACCTCCTCGACCGGGCCCTCGACTACGCCCACCGCATCACGGCCAACGGGCCCTTGGCCGTGCGCAAGACCAAGGAGTCGGTGGTGCGGGGCCTGGCCGTCGACATGAAGGAGGCCTACCGCATCGAGTCGGCCATCGCCGCGGAGGTCTTCTCCAGCCAGGACGCCGTCGAGGGGCCCCGTGCCTTCGCCGAGAAGCGCCCGCCGGTGTGGCGCAACCGCTGATCCCCGAGTGGCGCCGGGGCCGCAGCTTCACCCGGCGCCACCGGTACGGGTCGACGCCGCCACCCGCCCGTCGCTCCTCCACGGCAGGCTCCCTCCGTCGCCCCGGGTCGGAGCCGCAACCCCAACGGTGCACGGCCCACCTTCGCCCGGGCGGCGGGAGGCCCCCCGCCCGGACTCCGGCCTCGACCGGGCGGACGTCGCGACGCCCGTCGACCGCCCCCGCACGCTCCGGACGCCCCGGACGCCCCCGCACGCCCATGACAGTTGCACCTCCTGGCACGGCCGTGCCATATTTCCGACATGGCCGTGGCACCCTCGGGTTCCGAGACCGGGTTCGCGTGGGAGCACCGGGCCCTCGAACGTTCGCTCTCCTCGGCCCGGGACCGGTCCTCGGCCCGGGCCCGGCAGCTGGTCGACGCGGCGCGCGTCCTGGCCGCGGAGTCGGGGTCGTCGGTGGTCACCGTGGCCGACGTGGCCGCCCGGGCGGGCGTGTCGTTGCGGAGCTTCTACCGCCACTTCTCCGGCCGGGACGACCTGCTCCTGGCCCTCATCGAGGAGGAGGCCCGCCTGGGCGCGGCGCTGCTGGCTCAGGCCCTCGAGGAGGTGGCGAGCCCCGTCGAGCGCCTTCGCCGCTACGTCATCGAGCTGTCCGGGTTCGTCGTGACGGGCTCCGGCTACGCCTCGCTCCTCATCCGTGAGCACCTCCAGCTGGCCGATCGGCGTGCCGACGAACTGCGGGTCGCGCTGGCGCCCCTCGTCGACCTGCTCGAGGCCGAGCTCACGGCGGCAGCCGAGGCCGGCGACATCCGGGCGACCGACCGCGACGACGCCATCACCGTGTTCGCCCTGATCCTGTCGCACGTGCACGCCGCCATCCTGCTCGCACCCGGCGAGGACCCCGCCACCGCGGCCGGGCGCCTCTGGGCGTTCTGTTGCGCCGCGCTCGCCGCCGAGGCCACGTGCCCGTGACGGCTGCTCGGGGTCGGGTCGGCCGCCGACGGGGTGGCGAGGTCCGGGGCCGGGGCGCGGCCTGCGCCATCGAGGGCCTCGAGCCACCGGCCGCCAGCTCCCCGGAGGACCGGAGCACGCGGCGCGTCCGCGGCCGAGTCCGCCCGGAACGGCGTCGAAGGCCCCGGGACGCCGGACCGGGAACGGCATGACCGACCCCGACGGATCCGACCCCACCGCCACGCTGTTCTCGCCGGCCGTCGCCGACGACCCCCATCCCGCCTATCGCCGGCTCCACCGGGAGTGCCCCGTCGCACGCGCCGACATGGGCGGCGACGCGATGGTGCTCGTCACCCGGTACGACGACGTGTGGTGGGCGCTGCGACATCCGGAGTACCTCACGTCGGCGGGCAACAACCTCAATCTGGGAGAGCAGCCCCTGATCCCGCTCGAGGTCGACCCGCCACAGCACACCAAGTACCGGCGGTTGCTCAACCCGAAGTTCGTGCCCCGGGAGATCGCGACGCTCGAACCCGAGGTGCGCCGCATCGTGCGGGACCTGATCGACGGCTTCGCCCACCGTGGCGCATGCGACTTCCACCTGGAGCTGGCCACGCCGCTGCCCTCCGGCATCTTCCTGGCCCTCATGGGCCTCCCCCCCGAGGACCTCCCCCAGTTCCTCCAGTGGAGAGACGACACGATCCGGCCCGCGGTCGAGCCCGGCGACTTCGACGGTGCGCAGCGCCTCCGCTCCCAGACCGCCCGCGAGATCAGCGAGTACTTCCGAGGCGCGATCGCCCGGTGCCGCGACGCTCCCTCGGACAGCCTGCTCTCCCACATCGTCCACTCGACCATCGACGGCCAGCCGCTGGGCGAGCCCGAGCTGCTCGGGATCAGCCACCTCCTCCTGCTCGGAGGGCTCGACACCGTCACCGCCACGCTCGACTGCATGGTCGCCTTCTTGGCGTCGCATCCCGGGCATCGCCGCCAGCTGGTCGACGACCCGTCCCTCACGCCTGCCGCCGTGGAGGAGCTGCTCCGGTGGCTGAGCCCGGTGATGGTGGTGCCCCGCTCGGTCAAACAGGACTTCGAGATGCGCGGGGTCGACCTGCGGGCCGGCGACGCCGTCACGCTCGTGATCGGCGCCGCCGACGCCGACGAGCTCGAATTCGGTGCGCCCGCGGTCGACTTCGGGCGGGTCCCGAACCGCCATGTCGCCTTCGGCGGGGGTCACCATCTGTGCCTCGGTGCCCACCTGGCCCGGCTCGAGCTACGCGTCGCTCTCGAGGAGCTCCACCGGAGGATCCCGGACTATTGGATCCCCGACGGGGTCGAGGTCCACTACTCTCCCGGCATCCGGCAGGCCGACCGGCTGCCACTCGAATTCGACCCGGCATGAACGAGTCCGGAGCCGCCGTGGCCTACCGGATCGTATCCGTCGACGACCACCTGATCGAACCGCCCGACCTGTTCGCAGGGCGGATGCCGTCCCACCTCACCGACCGGGCGCCCAGCGTCGTGACGCTGCCCAACGGTCGACAGGTCTGGGAGTACGAAAACGGCATCTACCCCAACATCGGGTTGAACGCCGTGGTCGGGAGGCCCAGGGACGAGTGGGCGATGGAGCCGGCCAACTTCGACGAGATGCGCCCGGGCTGCTGGGACATCCACGCCCGGATCGAGGACATGGACCTCGCCGGTGTCGCCGCATCGGTCTGCTTCCCTTCGCTCATCGCCGGGTTCTCCGGCGCGGTGTTCTCCCGGTCGAAGGACCCCGAGCTCGGTCTGGCCTGCGTGCGCGCCTGGAACGACTGGCATCTCGAGGTGTGGGCCGGGACCTACCCCGGGCGCATGATCCCGACCCAGATCACGTGGCTACCGGACCCGGAGGTGGCGGCGCAGATGGTGCGCAGCAACGCCGAGCGGGGGTTCCGGGCACTCACCTTCGCCGAGTTCCCGGCCAAGCTCGGCCTGCCGTCGTTGCACACCGGCCATTGGGACCCCCTGCTCGCCGCGTGCGAGGAGACCGACACCGTGGTGTGCCTGCACACCGGGTCCGCGTCGTGGGCTCCGGTGCCTTGCGACGATCCCCCCTTCGAGTTGTTGCCGACCCTGTTCCCTGGCAACGCCTTCCTCGCCTGTGCCGACTGGCTCTGGTCGGGGGTCTGCACGAAGTTCCCGGGCCTCAAGATCGCGCTCTCCGAGGGGGGCCTCGGCTGGGTCAACATGCTGGCCGACCGGGTCGACTACGTCCTCGACCACTCGGCGTCCGGCAGGGACGCCAGCAACTGGAAGGACGAGCGCACCCCGAGCGGGGTCCTGGCCAGGAACTTCTGGTTCTGCACGATCGACGACCCCAGCACCCTGGCCGGCGTGCTCGACCGCTTCGGTCCCGACCACGTGATGATCGAGGTCGACTACCCCCACGCCGACTCCAGCTGGCCGGACACCCAGGACCTGGTGCACCGACGCATCGGACAACTCCCCGACGACGTCGTCGCGAAGCTGACCCACCAGAACGCGGAGGCGCTGTTCCGATGGCCGACCTCCTGATCACCGGCGGGTACGTCATCGACGGTACGGGCGCACCCGGTGCCTACCGCGACGTCGCCGTCCGCGCCGGTCGCTTCGTTCCCGCCGACGAGCTGGGCGGACGCCCGCGTGTCCTCGATGCCGCGGGACTCGCCGTCGCCCCCGGGTTCGTCGACCTCCACACCCACTACGACGCCCAGCTGTCCTGGGATCCCACCGCCAGCCCGTCGCCACTCCACGGCGTCACCACCGCCATCGGCGGCAATTGCGGGTTCACGCTCGCGCCCGCAGGTGACCAGCACGCGGGCTACCTGATGCGGATGATGGCCCGGGTCGAAGGCATGCCGCTGGCCGCCCTCGAGGCCGGGTTGTCCTGGGACTGGGACGGCTACGAGGACTGGGTGTCCCGCCTCCAGGGCCGCATCGGCATCAACGCCGGGTTCCTCATCGGCCACTCCGCGGTGCGACGAGTGGTCATGGGTGACGCCTGCCACGAACCGGCCACCGACCGGCAGATCCAGGTCATGACCCGTATCGTGGCCGACGCCTGCGCGACCGGTGCCCTCGGCTTCTCCACGTCGGCGGCGCCCACCCACTACGACGGCGACGGCGATCCGGTACCGTCCCGCGGCGCCCACCCCGACGAGATGATCGCCTTGGCCGCGGCCGTGCGCGACGCGCCCGGGACGACGCTCGAATGCATCCTGGCCGGGTCTCTCAACGGGTTCACCGACCAGGAGCGGGACCTGCTCACCCGCATGTCCCTGGCCGGCAACCGACCCGTCAACTGGAACGTCCTCGGCGTCTCGTCCCTCGATCCCGACGGACACCTGCGCCAGCTGGCCACCTCCGACTACGCGGCCGAGCGAGGTGCGCGGATCGTCGCCCTCACACTTCCCCATTCGATGCGCATCCGCCTCTCGTTCCTCTCCGGGTTCGTGCTCGAGGGGCTACCCGGATGGCGGCCGGTCATGGCCTTGCCCGTGGACGAGCGGATCCGGGCGCTGGCCGACCCGGAGGTGCGCCGCCGCCTCGGGGAAGGTGCCGCCTCCGAGGAGGCAGGCGTGCTCCGGGCCCTGGCCAACTGGCAGCGGCTCGAGATCGTCGAAGCCTTCTCCGACGAGAACAAGGCCTTCGAGGGTCGCACCGTCGGCGACGTCCTGGCCGAACGAGGCGGCGATCCATTCGACGTCCTCTGCGACATCGTCGTCGCGGACGGACTGCGCACCGGGTTGCGACCGAGTGCCCGGCGCGAGAGCGAAGCCGACTGGAAGCTGCGTGCCGACGTGTGGCGCGACCCTCGTACGGTGGTGGGTGGATCCGACGCCGGGGCCCATCTGGACATGATGTGCGGCGCCATCTACTCCACTGCGCTCCTCGCCCACGGCGTCCGCGAGTTCGGGGTCATCTCGCTGGAGGAGGCCGTGCACCAGCTGACCGACGTCCCCGCACGTCTCTACGGCCTGACCGGACGGGGCCGCATCGCCGACGACTGCGCCGCGGACGTCGTCGTCTTCGACCCCGCGCGAGTCGGCTACCAGGACGAGCGGATGCGGTCGGATCTTCCCGGCGGCGCCTGGCGGCTCTACGCCGAGTCCACCGGCGTGGTCCACGTCCTCGTCAACGGGGTGGCCGTCGTCGAAGACGGCCGGCTCACCGGCGCCCTCCCCGGGACCCTCCTGCGTTCGGGACGACACACCCAGACGGTGGCGCCCTGAGCCGACCGCCGGTGGCGGCCGTCCACCCGTCCGGACGGGACCGGCAGCGGCTGGGCGCCGGGCGGGCCACGCCGGTGCCCCGGCCGCGGCCCCACCGCCGCGATCACGGCCGGCGCCCGGCGACGGCGAGGTCGGGACCACCGGGCCGTCCCCGCCGTCGACGCCGTCGGTGACCCGGGTGCCGGGGGATCCCGGCCGGAGTGCGGTACGGGGTGCCGCGAGCGCCGCCGTGCCGGGACAGCTCGGCGCACCGTCGGGGCTACAGTGCGACGATGGCGGTCACCGGGATGGCCAATCTCGCCGTGAAGGTGAGCGACATCGATGCCGCGGTCGGGTTCTACCGGCGTGCGGGAGCGGTGGTCGGCGATCCCGAAGAGTGGCGCAGCGGGCGACGGGCCGACGCACAGCTCGGCCCGCTGCAGATCACCCTGTTCACCCGGGCCGTGTACGAGGACGACATCGAGGTGGCCGACGAGGGGTTCCTCCACGTGGCGCTGTTCACCGACGATCTCCGAGCCGAGCTCGAGGGTCACGACGTCGCCTGGGGCCCGGCCGTCGTGTCAGGTCCGACGTTCGGAACCCGGCGCATCGCGTTCGTGAACGCGCCCGGTGGCCTGCGCATCGAGCTCATGGAGCAGCTGGAGGAGCCACCGTGAGGGTCCCGTCGCCGGAGTGATGCGGGTGCCGCCTCCCCGGCGCCGGGCCGACGCCCCCGCCCCGGGCGTCCCGGCGATCCGACCCGTCGTCCCCGGGCCCTACCAGACCTGACCGGTCACCCACTCCTGGGCCAGCCGGGTCTCCAGGTCGACGGCCAGGTGGGCCCGGCCGGTCCCACGCAATCGGGCCAGATAGCGCGGTACGGAGAAGGCGTCGGCGGGGCCCTCGTAGCGCCGGGCCTCCATCGGGTCCGGGGTCGGGCCCCCGAGGCTGAGGTGCTCCTGCCGCCACCCCTCGAGCACGCCGGCCAGGTGACGGGCCGTGCCGGCCTCCGTCCCGATGAGGTCGGTGGTCATGTGCGGATCGTCGTCGATCGCATAGAGCTGCTCCCGATCGAGCCGCCAACATCCCGGGTGCAGGGTCCTCACGTACAGGTGGGTCGGGGTCCGCACGGCCCGCTGGTAGGTGTAGGAGCCGTGGCTCAGCACCAGGTGATCCCGACCCGAGCACTCCTCACCGCGGACCCCGGCGGCGAAGGACCGTCCGTCCCAACCGGTCGGGACGGGGAGGTCCAGCAGCTCGCAGACCGTCGGGCCCAGATCGACGTGGTAGACGAGACCGCCCACCGTGCGTCGCTCCTCTGCCAGTCCGGTGGTCGCGCCGGGCCATCGGATGACCATGGGGACGTGGTGCGAGGCCTCGTTGGCCATCGGATGGTCGCCGTAGCAGCCGTTCTCCCCCAGGCACTCGCCGTGGTCCGAGGTCACGATGACGGCGGTGTCGTCGAGGACGCCGAGATCGTCAAGCGTGCCGAGGAGCCGTCCGAGATGGTGGTCCCAGTAGGCGATGGCACCGTCGTAGCCGTTGACCAACGTGACGAAGTCCTCGCGGGTGCGGATGGCGTCGGGCATCGTCGACGGATGCGGCGAGGAGGGTGGGGGGACCGACCAGGTCCCGTCTCCTTCGTAGAGGTCGAGCGCCGAGTGGGGGCCGTACCAGTCGGCGTGGAGGGCGATCGTCTCGGCGTCGGGCCAGGCCGGCGGCGGCCCGCTGCCGGCGGCCAGGTCGACCCACCGGTCGGGTTCGAGGTACGGGATGTGGGGATCCCAGAAGTGGACCTGGAGGAACCAGTCGTCGTCACGGCCGCGCCGGCGCAACCAGTCGATCGCGGCATCGGCGACGGTTCCTGCGTCCTCGTCGTCGCCGTCGGAGAGGGACGGTTTGATCCACTCCCGGAAATTGCCCAAGAACCAGTACGCCTGGTGCCGCTCGGGGAAGCAGGAGATCGAGGCGGTGTAGATCCCATGGCGGTAGAGATGGCCCCCGAAAAACGGAGCGTGGCGCGTTCGCTCGAACATCCGGATGTCGGTGGCCGGGCCGAAATTGGCGATGGCGCCGGTCGTGATACCGAACTGACCGCTGGTGAAGGCGGCCCGTGAGGGCGCACAGGGTGAGTCGGAGCAGTAGCAACGGTCGAAGACCACGCCGTCCCCGGCCACCTCGTCGAGGTGGGGAGTGAGGGCCCGCTGATAGCCGTACGGACCGGTGTGGTCGGCCCGCAGCGTGTCGACGTCGCAGTAGAGGATGCGCATGGAGTGACAGAACTCCGTGATCGAGGTGTCGGGGGCCCGAACTCCGCTCCCGGCAGACTGCGACCCGACACTACCCGGCCCTGCGCCCCGGCGGCCCCTGCCTGCGCCGCGGTGGCCGGCTACCCCAGCCGCTCGAAGACGGTGGCGTTGGCCTGCCCGCCGCCCTCGCACATGGTCTGGAACCCGTAGCGGCCGCCGGTCGCCTCCAGGTGGTTGATCAAGGTGGCGGCGAGACGCACCCCGCTCGCCCCGAGCGGATGACCGAGGGCGATGGCGCCGCCGCAGGGGTTGAGGCGCTCACGGTCGATCGGAAAGGCACGGTGCCACATGAGGGGGATCGAGGCGAACGCCTCGTTGCACTCGACGGCGTCGAACTGGTCCACGGTCATGCCCGAACGGTCGAGGAGCCGCTGGGTGGCCGGCACCGGGGCCGACAGTACGACGGCGGCGTCGTCGGCGGCCACGGTGGCGTGCGCCACACGGGCCCGGACCGGGAGACCCAACCGGTCGGCCAGTCCGCGCTCGGCGATCAGCATGGCCGCGGCGCCGTCGGTCATCTGGGACGAGTTCCCGGCGGTGATGTCCGGGGCCGTCTCCGGCTCCCACGACTGTGCCGGGGGCAGTCCGGCCAGGGTCGCCGGCGATCCGGTCCGCCGGATGCCCTCGTCCTCCTCGAGCCGTCCGCCGCTCAGCACGCCCTCGGCATCCTTCAGGGGAACGGGCACGGCCTCGGCCGCGAACCGCCCGTCGTCCCAGGCGGCGGCGGCCCGCCGGTGGCTCTCCAGGGCAAAGGCGTCCATCTCCCGGCGGGTGATGCCGTACCGGTCGGCCAGGACCTGGGCCACCCGGAACTGGGCCCACAGACGACCGTCGATGTGCTCGAGGAACGACGGGGGGAACGGGCCGGTGCCGCCGCGGGCGTTGGAGGCCAGGGGCACCCGGCTCATCGTCTCGACGCCGCACGCCACGACCAGGTCGTAGTGGCCGGCCTTCACCCCGGCGGCGGCGAAGTGGACGGCCTGCTGCGACGAGCCGCACTGCCGGTCGACCGTGGTCGCCGGCACGTGCTGGGGCAGCCCGGCCGCCACCCAGGCGGTGCGGGTCACGTTGGTGCTCTGCTCGCCGACCTGGCTGACGCACCCCCCGATGACGTCGTCGATGCGTCCCGGGTCGACGCCGGTCCGCGCCACCAGGGTGGTGAGGGCGAAGCCCAGCAGGTCGGCCGGGTGCCAGCCGGCCAACGCCCCACCCCGCTTGCCGAGGGTCGTCCGGACCACGTCCACCACCACGGCGTCCCGGCTCGCTCCGGTCATGGCTGCCTCCTTCCGGTGCGCTCGTCGACGTCCACCGGTCACTCCGCCGGGCCCGCACCGGCCCCGCCCCACCGGCGACGACGCCGGGACTGGTCGGCCGATGGCTGGGGGGGCGGTCCGGACGGTGCGCTGCCGACCGGTGCGCCGGAGGTGGCGCGCTCGCTCCGGGCGGCCAGCACCTGTTCCACCGCGGCCAGCGCGCCCGACGTGGGCCCGGCGAAGACCACGGACCCGTGCTCGAGCACCACGGCCGACGAGGCCACGTCGAGCACCCGGTCGACCTGCTGTTCCACGATGAGGAGGGCCGTGCCGGCGGCCTGGATGCGGCGCAGCCCGTCGTAGACGGCGTCGATCATGAGCGGCGCGAGCCCGAGGGAGATCTCGTCGGCGACCACCAGGTGGGGTGGGACCACGATGATCTTGGCCAGCGAGAGGATGCGCTGCTCCCCGCCGGAGAGGGTGCCTCCCAGCTGGCGGCGGCGGGCCCCGAGGACCGGAAAGCTGGCGTAGGCGCGCTCGAGGGCCGCGGCGACGGCCCGGCGCCCGAGGCGCTGGCGGAACGCCACCTTCAGATTCTCCTCGACGGTGAGGTTGGCGAACACCCCCCGACCTTCGGGCACATGCGCC
The DNA here is from genome assembly GCA_027314705.1 of Acidimicrobiaceae bacterium. Lineage (GTDB taxonomy): Bacteria > Actinomycetota > Acidimicrobiia > Acidimicrobiales > RAAP-2 > Bog-756. Next base: position 72,721 of record DAHVAJ010000109.1, on the reverse strand, counting down.
ACGCCGGCCCGGGCGATGCGGTAGGCGGGCAGGTCGGTCACGTCGGTTCCCTCGAGACGGACGGTGCCCTCGGTGGCGGCCAGCAGGCCGGTGACGACGCGGGCCACGGTCGACTTGCCGGCCCCGTTCGATCCGATGAGCGCCGTCACCGCGCCGGCGGGCACGGCGAAGCTCACGTCGAAGAGTGCCCGGTAGGGTCCGTAGGCCGCGCTCACGTGCTCGACCTCCAGGGCCGGCACGGACCGAGGCGCCCCGTCCGGGGACGCGCTCACGTGTCGACCCCGAGGTAGGCCCGGCGCACGGCCGGAGTGGCCATGACCTCGTCGAAGGGTCCCTCCGCGATGACCGTTCCGAGGTCCATCACGACGGCGCGATCCACGACCCCGCCCACCATGTCGAGGTCGTGCTCGACGAGGAGGACGGCCATGCCTCGCTCCCGCTGGAGACTGCGCAGCACCTGGGCGAGGTCGTCCGTCTCCCGGACGTCGAGGCCCGAGGACGGCTCGTCGGCCAGGAGCAGGACCGGGTCGGTGACGAGGGCCCGGGCCAGCTCCACCAGCCGGCACGAGCCGAGCCCCAGGGCCGACACCGGGGAGTCGGCCCGGTCATCGATGCCGACCAGGCCGAGGACGGTGTCCACCTGGTCGCGCTCGGCCGCGGTCGGCCGGGCCAGGTTGCAGAGGTCGCGCCACAGGCGGCCGCTACGCCACCGGGCCCGCAGGGCGACGACCAGGTGGTCGCGCACGGTCATGTCCGGGAAGACCTCGATGCGCTGGTACGTGCGGCCCAGGCCCCGCCGGGCTCGGCGGTAGGTGGACAGGTCGAGCAGGTCCTCCCCGTCCAGCTCGATGCGGCCGCCGTCCGGGCGGAGCTGGCCGCAGATGCAGTTGAAGAGGGTGGTCTTGCCCGCGCCGTTGGGACCGACCAGTCCGACGCTCTCGCCGCGTGCCACGGCGAGATGGACATCGCTCACGGCGGCGATCCCGCCGAAGGTCTTCGACACCCCGGCCACGGTGAGCAAGGGGCCGTCCGGGCGGTCAGGCACTGTCCGCACCGGACGACAGCGCACCGTCGGTGGTCGAGGCCACGGCCGGTGCCAACGGCGCCCGGCCGCCGGGCCCCGGGGTCGCCGGAGTCTCCGGGCCGAAGAACAGGCGCTCGAACCGGGCCGTCCACCGCCGCTTCTGGAACTCGAGGATGCCCTCGGGGTGGGCGGCGTAGGTGAGGGCGCCAAAGGCGAAGAACACCACGACCAGGCTGTCGCCACCGAGCCGGGCGGGCACGTAGGTGAGGAGCTGCTGGAGGACGACGAATCCGAATCCGGCCTGCAACGCCCCCTCGACGGTTCCGGCACCCGTCGTGACCACGATCACCACGTAGACCAAGGAGAGCTCGTAGTTGAAGAGGGCCGGGCTCACGGCCTGTTGCTGGATGACCTGGAGGGTCCCGCCGAGCCCGGCCACCGCGCCGGCCAGGGCGAAGACGACCAGGTGCTGCCAGGTCAGGTTGATGCCCATGCCGGAGGCGGCCGTCTCGCTGCCCCGCATGGCGGCGAGGAACCGCCCGGTGGTCCCCCGCTTGACCAGCTGGACGGTGGCCACGCAGACGAGCAGCACCGCGAAGGCCAGCACGAAGAAGGCGTGGCCGTCGGGATTGAGGAGCAGGGACGGCACCCACGAGGTGCGCACGTCGATGCTCTGGCCGGCGGCGCTGCCGAGGAGCTGGGGGAACACCGTGTTGTCGAAGAACAGTGCCGCGGCCAGGGTCATGAGGGCGAGGCCGAGCCCTCGGAGCCGAACCGAAGCCACGGCCAGCACGACGGCCACCAACGCCGCGGTCACCGAACCCACCAGCCCTCCGACGAGGAGTCCGAGCCCGAGGTGGGTGGCGACCTGGGCGGCGGTGAAGGCGCCGACGCCGGCCAACGTGGCCTGGGCCAGGGAGAGCTGTCCGCCCATGCCGGTGATGAGGGTGATGGAGAGGAAGATGGTCGAGAAGACCAGCCCGGCGTTGAAGACGTTCTCCCAGGTCGTCGGCAGCCAGGTGAGCATGGAGATGACGAAGGCCACCAGGAGCAGGTACCACAGGGGGCGGATGATCCGGTCCATCTGGGGGGCCCGGAGCGAGGCGGCCGACGGCGGGGTGGGCGGGTCGACCGACGCCAGCGGGTCCTTGGCCCGGTCCAGGCGCCGGAGCCCGGGGACGACCAGGAGGGCCACGAGCAGGACGATGAAGGGCAGCGAGGTGAACAACGCCGAGGACCACAGGCTGTTGACCGGCAGGTACCCCTGGAGGGTCGTGGTGACCACGCCCATGGCCACCCCGACGGCGGCGGCCGCCACCAGGGAGCGGAGGACGGCCCAGGCGGCGGCGGCGAAGGCGGCCACCATGAGGGCGGTGTAGTCGCTGAACTGGAGCTGCCCGTAGATCGGAGCGAGCAGGACCCCGGCGAGGCCGGCCATGAACCCCGAGACGGCCCAGGCCACCGCCACCACCCGTCCGGCGTTGACCCCGTCGAGCTCGATCAGGCGCCGGCTCTCGACCGCACCCCGCATCTGGAGGCCGAGGTTGGTCAGGCGCAGGAGGACGACCAGGGCCACCAGCACCACCACCGTGGCCAGGACCGTGGTCAGGTCGATGCCGTTGACCGGCGTCCCGGCCAGGCGGAAGTAGACCGTGTTCGGGTTGAAGAGGATGCTCGGCGGATTGTAGATGTTGGCGTTCCCGAACAGCACCGAGAGGACGGCGGGGATCCCCACGAACAGGCTGATGCCGGTGACCAGCTTGGCCGTGGTGTTGGCCGCGGCGATCTTGGAGAAGAGGAAGCGGTCCAGGGCCAGGCCGAAGAGGGGGGCGAGGACGACCACCGACAGGAGGAAGGCCACACCGGTCGGGAGCCCGGCCCCCTGGACGAGGCGGGTGAAGCAGTAGGCCGAGATGTAGGCCTGGGCCCCGTAGGCGAAGTTGAACACGCCGGTGGCCTGGTAGTTGAGGACCAGCCCCACGGCCACGATGGCGTACGTGCAGCCGTAGGGGATGCCGGGGACGGCGAAGCCCAGGAAGTGCTCCACGCCGGGCCCCCTCCTACCGGACCGGGTCGGCGGCCCGGCTCACGCCCCGGGCGTGCCCGGGGGGGGCGTCACCGGCACCGGGTTCTTCACGCTGGCACCGAGGCAGACGAAGATCTGCTTCCCCTGGCCGAACACCGGGACGAAGGAGTCGCCCTGGACCTGGACGAAGGCGCTGCAGTTGGGCAGGGTGGCGCCCGTGTGCACGACGGTCCAGTTGACCGGCGCCGACACCCCGGCGCCGTTGAAGTCGGTGATCTTGTTGGTCTGGGCGATCACGTTGGCCTGGGTCAGGTCGGCGCCCGCGGCCCGGACGCCGGCGGCGATGAGGGCCGCCGACTGCCATCCCTGGAGTGCCACGCCGTTGTAGGTGAAGGCCGGCTCGTACTTCTTCATGGCGGCGATGTACTGCTGCATGCCGCTGTAGGTGTTGCCGAACTTCGCCGTGTCGGCGGCCTCGAAGGGGAGGGTCCCCGTGTTGTCGAGGTACACGCCCTGCATCACGCCCTGGTACTGGTCGAGCAGGGTCTGGTCGTAGCCGTTCACCCAGAGCTGCTTGGTCTTGAGCCCGTACTGCTGGATATCCCGGGAGAGCGTGATGTTGTCGGAGGCCTGCATGCAGCTGAAGACCATGTCGGCGCCGGCCTGTTGCATGCGCTGGACATCGGACGAGTAGCTCCCGCCGAGCTGGGCCCCCACGTCCACGAAGCTGACGTTGTACCCCGCCTGCTTGAGCAGCTTCTGGTAGGTGTTGCAGGCGTCGTAGGAGGCGGCGATGGACTGGCCGTAGCTGATGATGGCGATGGACTTGGAGTTGGTCTTCTTGATGAAGTAGGCGAGCGTCGGGACCCCCGTCGAATAGATCTGGGTCGACCCGCCGGCCGCGAAGAGGTTCGGGGCGCCCTGCCAGTTGGACGAGACGTTGTACCCGTAGGTGGGGGTCTTGGTGGCCACGAAGTAGTTGGGGGTGAACCAGACGGAGGCCGCGCCCACGGCGAACACGTGGTCCTGGTCGATCAGGGTGTGCACCTGCTGGGTGTACTGGCTGGGTTGGCCCCCGTCGTCGAGGTCGTAGGCCAGCACGAGCTTTCGGCCGTTGATCCCGCCCTGGGCGTCGATCATCTGGAAGTAGGCGTTCATCCCGGGGCCCAGCCCGTTGAAGTACCCCGCCAACGGGCCCGTCTTCGACTCGATGGCTCCGATGGTGATCTGGGTGGCGGTCACGCCGGGTGCGGCCGAGCTGGTCCCGGCGACGGCCGTCGAGGTCGACGGTGCCCTGGTGGTGGTCGTCGACGAGCTGGCGCCCGACGAGCATCCGGTGGCCACCAACGCCACGACGACGGCCGCAAGGGCCGGCCCTCCCCAGCTCCCCCGGCGTGCCCTCATGTCACCATCATCCCGTCCCGTGGGCGACGCCGGTCCGCCACGTGGCGACCCTCCCCCGCGTTGCCTCACCGATGTCAGTTCTTACGGTACGGACTCTACAGAAGTCAATCGGCCGAGCGCGGCCATACCCCGCCGGCACCGGTCGGCCTCACCCGTCCAGGGCCACCTCGAGGGCGGCCCCGAGGGCGGCCAGGTCGACCCGTTCGTTGTCCTCGAGGTACCGGCGACCCTGGACGTTCAGGAGGTCGACCGACGCCGCTGCCACCGGGAACGGGCCCCAGTGCCACGTCCCACGGTGCAGGACGACGGCGGTCAGGGGACCGAGCAGGAAGGCGCGGAGGGCGTCGGCGTCGGCCGGCGAGGTGAGCTCGAGGCCCGGGGCCCCGACCACGACCACCGAGGCCGCGTCCAGCGGCACGAGGACCTGGGTGTGGGTGGCGTGCCGGTAGAGCTCCTCGCACCGAAGGCCCGACGCGGTGGCCCTCACCTCGTCCCGGCGGTGGCCGATCCGATTGAGGTGGGGGTCGCCCCAGTCGAACGCCAGGGTCTGGTCGCCGTCGCGGGGATCGGTGTCGGCCACGGGCAGCCAGCCGAAGGGGGCCCAGGTGTCCGGTGCAGGCGGACTCGGTACAATCCTGCGCAACGTCGTACCCACGTGCCCGCCTCCCCTGGGCTGCCGGTGCCGCCGGCCAACGGGCCGTCGCTCCGCGGCAGCCCCGGTCACAGAAAGGACACCACACCGCTATGGACGTGCGCAACATCGAAGACGTCGCCCCCGTGGTCGAGCACAACGGCACGGTCCCCGTGTGGTGGATGGTCGACGCACGGGAGATGAAGGACCTGACCGACGGCGGGTTCCTCGAGCTCGTGAACGAGTTCGAGGTCGCCGGGGGCGGCCACGTCGACCCCCATGCGCACCCGACGCACGAGTTCTACTACGTGCTCCGGGGTCGGGGGGTCATGACCATCGCCGGGGAGGACCGCGTCATCGGCCAGGGCGACCTCGTCCACATACCGCCCGACACGGTGCACAGCCTGCGGCCGGTCACCGACCACGCACCGATCCGGTGCTTCTGCTTCGCCATCGGCGTACCCGGCGCCGGACCCGTCAACTACACCACGCACTGAACCGGTCGCTCACGCCGGTCCGCCGAGCTCCACCGTCGAGACATCCAGGCCGAGGAGCTCGACCGTGGTGGTCCCGCCGTCGAGGGCCGAGAAGTACCCCTCCTCGGCGTCGGCCCGCGCCCGACCGGCGGCGCTCACCACCCCGAGCGACGCGCCCGGGACGACGACCACCCCGTCGGCGTCCCCCACCACCCAGTCACCCGGCGCCACCGCCACCCCGGCCACGGTGGCCGCGAGCCCGGCCGCGCCGGGGGAGGTCTTGGTGGCCCCCCGGAGCGCGATCCCGTGGGAGAAGACCGGGAAGCCCCGACGGGCCAGGGCGTCCACGTCCCGCACCCCGCCGTCGATGACCAGACCGCCGAGCCCGCGGGCCGCGGCCGCGGTGGTGAGGACCTCGCCCCAGTAGCCTCGCTCGGGCACGTCGCCGACGTCGACCACGAGGACGGAGCCGACCGGGGCCCGGGCCACCGCCACGTGGATGGCGAGGTTGTCGCCCGGGGTGCACCGGACCGGGTAGGCCGGGGCGGCCAGGGCGGCGCCGGGCCACACCGGCCGGATCCTGGGAGGCAGCAATCGGGCGCCCGACTCGCCGAGGGTGGCCGTCCCGAGGCCGGCGAGCGCGGCGGCCACCGCCTCCCGCTCCCCGTCGATCACCGACCCACCCCGGCGCCGACGGCCACCGTCACCTCGATCTCGACCGCTCCGCCGCGGGGCAGGGCCGCCACTCCGACAGCCGAGCGCGTGTGCCGACCGGCCGCCCCGAACACGCGCGACAGAACAGCACTGGCCCCGTCGACCACCTCGGGCTGACGATGGAAGTCGTTGGTCGAGGCCACGTACCCGGTCACGGAGAGCACCCGTTCCACCCGGTCGAGCGAGCCGAGGGCGGCCTCGAGCACCGCCAGCGCGTTCAAGGCGCACACCGCGGCCGCCTCCGTGCCCGCTTCGACCGAGACGTCGGATCCGAGCGTGCCGCAGCAGGTCAGGACCCCGTCGATGCGCGGCAGCTGGCCCGAGGTGCGAGCCACGCCTCCGTGGACGACCACGGCGTCGAGCGGGTCGTGCGGCGGGTGGGGACCGGGAAGGCGCAGGCCGAGGTCGGCCAGGCGGGCCCGCACCCGGCCCCCCTCCTCCACCGTGCCGGGGTGCGGGTGCATCAGTTCTGTCTCATGAACTCGTAGACGCCGGCGAATTGGCGGTCGACCTTCTCGGGCAGGTGATGGATCTCACCGAGCAGGCGGGCGCCCCAGATGATGAAGGCGCTCCGCTCCACCAGCGCGGTGATGTGGAGGGCCTTGGACGGCGTCGGGCCGACGGCCACCAGGCCGTGGTTGGCGATGAGGGCGGCCCCCCGTCCCTCGAGGGCGGCCACCGCGTTGGTGCCGACGTGCTTGCCGCCGCTCATCGCGTACTCGGTCACCCGCACGTCGCCTCCGACGTAGACCGTGAACTCGTCGATGCACGACGGGATGGGCAGACGGGCCACGGCGAACATGGTGGCGTGGACCGGATGGGAGTGGATGACCGAACCGACGTCGTCGAAGGCCCGGTAGACGGCCAGATGGAGCGGGAGCTCGGAGGACGGAGGCCGCTCCCCCGAGACGACGGTGCCGTCGAGGTCCACCACCACGAGGTCCTCCAGCACCATGTCGCCGTAGTCCACCGACGACGGGGTGACGCAGACCGTGCCGTCGGCCTGACGAGCGGAGAGGTTGCCGGCGGTGCCCTCGACCAGCCCCTTGGCCAGCATGTCCTTGGCCGCGGCCAGCACGGCGGTCGGAGCGTCCTCCACGGAACGGGGCATGGGGTCCTCCTCAGACGGGCCGGGGCCAGGCCGGCGGACCCGGCGATGCTACCGCCGGCCCTGCCGGCGCGCCCGGCGGCCGACCGCGGCCGCGACGGACGCCGGGGATTGACCCCGTGCACCGCATGAGCCATGCTGCGGCCCGGTGACCGGGCCGATCGCGACTCCCGGCACACGAAGGGGGAGCCATGACCCGCCATGCACCCATGGCACGGGGGGGATCCCGGCGCGCGACACCCTCCTGCCGGGCCGACGGGACGTGACCGAACCGTACCTGCTGCCCCCCGAGCAGCTGCACGCCATGGCTCGGACCTTCGGGGGCGAGACGGCCTACCGCGTCGTCGGAGGGGGGTCGATGACCTTCGCCCGGTGGGACCAGGCCGCCAGCCGCCTGGCCAACGGGCTCGCCGGGGCCGGCGTCGCCCCCGGCGACCGTGTCGTCCTCCACCTGGCCCCGGCCAACCACTTGCGCTGGCTGGTGTCCTACGCCGCCATCCACCGGGCCGGCGCCGTGGCCATACCCCTCAACCCCGAGCTCACCCGGCCGGAGGTGGAGCGCACGGTGGCCCACGCCGATCCGGCCGCGGCCGTCGTCGAAGCGGGAACCCTCCCCCACTACGCCGGCGGGCGGCCCGGCCTCCTCGTGGCCACCCCGGCGGCCCGCCCGGGGGCCGACCCGCTGGCCGGAGCCCCGGGGCCGGCCCCGGCGGGCACGCGCCCGTGGTCCGAGCTCCTGTCCGGCGACGCTCACTACGCCCAGGTCCCCCGTCGGCCCGGTGATCTGGCCGACATCGTCTACACCTCGGGCACGACCGGGCACCCGAAGGCGGTGGCCGTGCGCTTCGAGAACGCGTCGCTGGTGCCGTTCCGCCGGCCGACCTGGAGCGGAGACGGCTGGTTCCACGCCAGCCCGGCGCACACCTTCGCCGGGCTGGCCTTCACCTACACGCCCATGAAGCTCGGCTCCACCGGTATCTACCTGCCCGTCTTCGACGCCGGCACCTGGATCGACACCGTCGAGTCGGAGCGCCCCGGGTCGGTCTTCCTGGTGCCGGCCATGGCCACGCTCCTCCTCGACCACCCGCGCTTCGCCGGGGCCGATCTCTCCTCGGTGCAGGTCTGCACGGTCGGCAGCGCCCCCCTCGCCCCCGCCGTGCTCGAGCGGCTCCAGGAACGACTGCCCGAGGCCCTCGTCTCCAACAACTACGGGATGACCGAGGCGGGATCGGTCTACTGCCTCATGCCACCGGGTGAAGCCGTACGGCGCCCGGGCTCGGTGGGCAAACCGGTGCCTCCGGCCGAGATCGTCTGCACCGACGACGAGGGCCGGGTCGTCGAGGCCGGCACCGTGGGCCAGGTTCGCCTGCGCATCCCGGGCCGTCCACGGGAGTACTACGGCGACCCCGAGGCCACGGCCCGCACCTGGGTCGACGGATGGCTGGTCACCGGCGACCTCGGGCGGGTCGACGAGGACGGTTACCTCTACATCGTCGGTCGAAGCAAGGACGTCATCATCCGAGGGGGCAACAACATCCACCCGACCGACGTCGAGCACGCGGTCGAGTCCCATCCCGCCGTCCTCGAGGTCTCGGTGGTGGGCGTGGGCCATCCCGTGCTCGGTGAGGACGTCGTCGCCTTCGTGGTCCTGCGTCCCGGGGCCAGGACCACCGCCGAGGACCTCCGGGCCCACACCCTCGAGCGCCTGGCCCGCTACAAGGTGCCCCGGCGCTGGTACGTCGTCGACGACCTGCCGCGCAACGCCACCGGGAAGGTCATCAAGGACCGGCTGCGCCGACGGGCCGAGGCCGAGGACCCCCTCGAAGTGACAGGATGAGCCCGGGCTCCGGCGTTCCCGCCGGGGCCGACGATCCCACCGAACGGAGCTGACCGTCGTGCCCACCCCGATCCCGAGTCCCCGCATCGGCATCGTCGGCGCCGGCAACATCGCCTCCCTCAACGTGGTCGGCTACCTCGAGGACCCGAGGTGCGAGGTGGTGGCGGTGTGCGACGAGTTCGAGGACCGTGCCGCCCGCGCCGCGTCGGCCTGGGGCGTCCCCCGGTCGACCACCCACGTGGAGGACCTGCTGGCCGACCCGTCGATCGACGCCCTCGAGATCCTCACCCCGACCCACCTCCACCACGACCACGTCCTGGCCGCCGTGGCCGCAGGCAAGCACGTCTCGTGCCAGAAGCCCCTGGCCAACTCGGTCGACGACGCCCGCGCCATGGCCCGGGCGGCGGAGGAGGCCGGCGTGGTCCTGCGGGTGAGCGAGTGCTTCCGCCACTACCCGCCGCTGGAGACGGCCAAGCGGCTGGTGGCCGAGGGCGCCATCGGGCGCCCGACCCACCTGCGGCTGCGGACGGTCGTCGGCCAGACCGAGTCGGCCTTCCAGGCCGGACTCACGACCGACGGGTACGTGTGGCGCCTCAACCACCAGAGCCCCGGCGGCCACCTCTTCGACGACATGATCCACAAGTACGCCGTGGCCCTCTGGCTCCTCGACCAGGACGTCGTCTCGGTCCAGGCCGTGGTGCGCCGCCGCGACGCCTTCTTCGAGCCGTGTGCCGCCGTCTTCGAGTACGAGGACCCGGGGCTCCTCGGGACCATGGAGGTCTCCTACGCCCCGGACATGTGGATCCGGAGCGACTACTACGGGGCCGACGAATTCTTCGAGGTCCAGGGGGACGAGGGCTTCCTGTGGGTGACCCGGTGCACGGGCCAGCTCCTCGACCTGCCGGCCGTCGTGCTCTACCAGGGGGGCCGGGGCGCCCAGACCACCACCTCGTTCCCCCACGTCGACGACGACTGGGCGTCGGGGTTCCGGCGGGCGTCGACCCACTTCGTCGACGCCCTGGTCGAGGGTTCGACGCCGGGGATGAGCGCCGCGGACGCCGTCAAGGCCCTCCAGCTGTGCTTCGCCGTCTACCAGGCCGGGACCACCCGCCTGCCGGTCGACCCGCGCACCGTGTCGGGTGCCGTGGTCCCCGAGGGATGGCCGCCATGAGGGTCACCAGGGTCCTCCACCACGCCAGCAACGTCACCGGCCGGCTCCAGCCCTGCGTGGCCTTCTACCGGGAGGTCCTCGGGTTGGCCGACGACGCCCGGCCCGAGATCCCCGGCGTCGGCGGCCACTGGTTCGGGGTCGGCGGTGAACAGCTCCACCTGGTCGACGCCGACCCCGGCCCGACCGGCATCCGGCCCACCGCTCCCCACGTGTGCCTGGCCGTCGACGACATCGACCGCGCCGCGGCCGAACTCGAGGCGGCCGGCGTGCCCTGCGTCCGGGGGGCCCAGGGCCCGACCGCCCAGATCTGGATCGTGGATCCGGCCGGCAACACCGTCGAGCTCCAGCAGGACCCGGCCACCCGGGCCGGGCCGGACCCCGCCGATCCGTGAACCCCGTCCGCCGGCGGCCGGGCCGTCAGGGGATGCCCCCGTCGACCCGCAGCACGGCACCGGTGGTGTAGCTCGAGGCGTCCGAGGCGAAGTAGAGGGCGGCGCCGACGATCTCCTCGGGCCGTCCCCCCCGTCCGAGCGCGTGGCGGTGGCGGGCCTCCCGCTCGAACGCCTCGAGGTCCCAGGCACGGCTCACGTCGGTGAGGAACGGGCCGGCCATGATGCAGTTGACCCGGACGGTGGGACCGTAGGCGTGGGCGAAGCCGACGGTCAGGGCGTTGAGGCCGGCCTTGGCCGCGTCGTAGGGAAGCATGAAGGGCATGGGCCGGATCGAGCCGGTGCTCGAGACGTTGACGATCGAGCCGCCGCCGCCCGCCACCATGCGCCGGCCGACCAGTGCGGTCAGCCGGAACGGGCCCTTCAGGTTGAGACCCACGACCTTGTCCCACATGGCCTCGTCCACCTCGGCCAGGTCCCCGTAGAGCAGGGACATTCCGGCGTTGTTGACCAGGACGTCGACCCGCCCGAAGTGGTCGTAGGCGGCGGCCACGAGTCCGTCGAGCTCGTCCCAGCGGCTCACGTTGGCCGACACGGCGAGGGCTCGGCGCCCGAGCGCCTCGACCTGGGCGGCCACCTCCTCGCAGGCCGCGAGCTTGCGGCTGACCACGACCACGTCGGCCCCGGCTTCGGCCAGGCCCAGGACCATCTCGCGACCCAGGCCCCGGCTGCCCCCGGTCACCAGGGCGACCTTCCCGCCGAGGTCGAACCGCCCGGCGGCCGGGCCCCCGGACGCGCTCACGGCCGGGCCGTGTCCGCCACGACGTCGCCGGGCCGGACCGTCCTGGGCCCGCCTCCCACGGAAGTGGCCGTGCCCACCGCGCCTCCTCGCCCCCGTGGCCGCCCCTCCGGGTCGGCGCCGGCGCCACCCTAGCGTCGGGTCCCGGACCGCACCACCGCCCCGGGGGCGGTCAGGCGCCGGGCTCGGGGTCCCGGGGCAGGCCGAGGATGCGTTCGCCGATGACGTTGCGCTGCACCTCGCTGGTCCCCCCGGCGATGGTCAGGCACCGGGTGGCCAGCACCGCCTGGGTCCACCGACCGGCCGGGCCGTCGGTGGTGGCCCCGTCGGGGCCGAGGAGGGCGAGGCCGAGCTCCTGGACCCGCTGCTCGTGCTCGGCACCGAGCAGCTTGCCCATGCTGGACCCGGGCCCGGGGTCGGCTCCGGCCAGCGAGCGCAGGGCGGACCGGTGGGCCATGAGCCGGAGCGACTGGGCCTCGGCCAGCAGGGCTCCCAGCCGGACCTCGAGCTCGGGGGCGAGCGGCCCCTCGCCGCGGGCCGCCAGCCGCAGGACGGCCTCCACGCCCACCCCGAAGGTGGCCCCCGACGAGATCGAGACCCGCTCGTTGGCCAGGGTCATCCGGGCCAGGGGCCACCCCCGGTCCACCTCGCCGATCACCTGGTCGTCGGGGACGAGCACGCCGTCCAAGAAGACCTCGTTGAACAGGGCGGCCCCGGTCAGCTCGCGAAGCGGCCGGACCTCGATGCCGGGGGCGCGCATGTCGACCACGACGTAGGTGATGCCGTCGTGCTTGGGGGCGGAGGGGTCGGTGCGGACCAGGCAGATGCCCCAGTCGGCCACGTGGGCCATGGACGTCCACACCTTCTGGCCGGTGAGGGCCCATCCGCCGTCGACCCGGTCGGCGCGCGTGGTCAGGCTGGCCAGGTCGGAGCCGGCACCCGGCTCCGAGAAGAGCTGGCACCAGGTGAGCTCGCCGAGGAGCGTCGGCCGGACCCATCGCTCGCACTGGGCCTCGGTGCCGTGGGCGATGATCGGCGGCAACGCCCAGGCCCCGACCAACAGGTGGGGGCGCTCGATCCCGGCATCGGCCAGGAGGCCGTCCAGGACCACCTGTTCCACCGCACCGGCGTCCCGCCCCCACGGCCTCGGCCAGTGGGGCGCCACGAGCCCGGACGCCACCATGCGGGCCCGCCGCTCCCCCGGGGCGGCCCGGTGGACCTCGGCGACCACGGGGGTGAGCCGCCGACGCCACTGGTCGGCCTCGGCCGGGAGGTCGGTGCCGAGGGGCCGTCGGGCACCCGAGAGGGCGAGCCCGGCGATCCGGCGGCAGCACCCGTCGGCGTCTCCGGCGAGCTGGCGGTCGGCCAGCGCCCGCTTCAGATAGAGGTGGAGGTCGTGCTCCCACGTGAAGCCGATGCCCCCGAGGAGCTGGAGGCACTCCTTGGCCGATCGGGCGAACCCGTCCACGCACAGCGCGCCGGCGGTGGCCGCAGCCAGGTCGGCGCCGTCGTCGCCCCCCGCGTCCACGGCCACGGCCGCGTCCCAGGCCACCGCCGTCATCTGCTCGACCCGGACGGCCATGTCGGCCAGCCGGTGCTTCACGGCCTGGAACTGGCCGATGGGCCGGCCGAACTGGACCCGCACCTTGGCGTGCTCGGTGGCCGTCTCGAGGCACCAGCGGGCCCCGCCGACGTGCTCGGCGCCCAGGAGGGCCAGGAACACCTGGCGGACGCGACCCGTCGTGAGGGCGGTGAGCCAGGCGTCCTCGCCCACGGCGACCTCCTCGGCCGTGAGCCCGGTCAGCGGGCGGGTGGCGTCGAGGCCGGGCAGGTCCTCGAGGCGCAGGCCGGGCCGGCCGGGGCCGGGCTCGAGCAGGCACCAGCGGTCGGCGCCGTCGGATCCGGTCACCGGGACGAGGACCACGCCCGCCGTGGACGGGCCGAGCAGGGGGCGTGCCGTGCCCGACACGGGACCCGGTCCGTCCGCCGCCTCCAGCCGGGCCGGCCCCACGGCGAGGGCGGCCGTCGTCACCCCGTCCGCCAGCCCCGGGAGGAGCCGGGCCGCCGCCTCCGGCGCGGCGGCCTCGGCCACCAGGGCGGCCACCACGACCGTGGGGAGCAACGGCCCGGGGAGCAGCGACCGGCCCGTCTCCTCGAGGACCACGGCCAGTTCCAGGAGGCCGAACCCCTGCCCCCCGTGACCCTCGGGCAGGTGCAGACCGGCCCAGCCCCGGGCGGCGACGCCCTCCCAGGCGCCGCGCCAGGAGGCCGTTCCGGGCGCACCGTCGACGACCGCCCGGGGCAGCGCCGGCGGGCAGTGGGCAGCCAGCCATCGGCGCGTCGAGACCCGGAGCGCCTCGTGCTCGTCGGTCAGGGCGAGGGGCACGGTGCCGTCCGCCCCCCGTTCAGGCCACCGTGCCCGGGGCGGCCGGGGCCGGGCCCTGCTCCAGGGAGATGGCCCGGGCCGGGCAGCCCTCGACGGCCACGGCGAGGGTGGGGGCGGGGTCACCCGGCGGGCCGAGCACCACCGAGAGGCCCTCGTCGTCGAGGTGGAAGGTGGCCGGCGCCCAGAACGCGCAGTTGCCCGAACCGATGCACCGCTCCCGGTCGACCCGCACCCGCATCCCGACGCTCCCTCGCTCCGACCCGCCGGCCGCCGGCGAGGCCCGTTGGCCGGGCCCGAGACTACCCGGCCGGGCCGGCCCCGACCGGGGCCCGGGGGATAGGGTGCACCGGTCGGCCGGACGCGGACCGCGCGCTGGCGACCACCGGACCCACGACGCCGGGAGGACGCACCCCATGGCCGACCCACCCGCCCCGACGGCCCACCCGCTCGATCCGGTCACCGCCGAGGAGATCCGGGTCGCCGTGGACGCCGTGCGCGCCGGCGGGCGGCTGCCCGACACGGCCCTCTTCTCGACCATCACCCTCGACGAGCCGGACCGGCGCCAGGTCGCCGACCACCGGCCGGGAGACCCGGTCGACCGGCGGGTCCGCCTGGTGGTCGTCCCCGGACCGGGCGCGGCCGTGGTGGAGGCGGTGGTGGCCGTCGGCCGGGGCGAGGTGGTCGAGTGGACCGTGCGGGACGGGGTCCGGCCGGCCCTCCTCCTCGACGATGCCTACCGCTGCATCCTGGCCCTGCGCGAGGACCCCGCCTGGCGGGCGGCCCTGCTCCGCCGGGGCGTCACCGACATGGACCAGGTCCAGATCGACCCGTGGCCCACCGGACACTTCGACAACCCGCTGGAGGAGGGCCGACGCATCGCCCGGTGCCTGGCCTACTTCCGGGAGCACCCGTCGGACAACGGGTACGCCCGGCCCCTCGAGGGCCTGCTGGCCACGGTGGACGGGGCCCGGGGGGAGGTGCTCGACGTGGTCGATCTCGGCGTCGTCCCGCTGCCTCCCGGGCGCGGCGGCTACCGGCCCGAGGACCACGCTCCGCTGCGGGACGGCCTCCGGCCGCTCGAGATCGCCCAGCCCGAGGGGGTGAGCTTCGCCCTGGAGGGCAACCTCCTCTCCTGGCAGGGGTGGTCCCTCCGGGTGTCGATGGACCCCCTGGAGGGCCTGGTCCTGCACACCGTGGGCTACGACGACGGGGGCGGGGTCCGTCCGGTCCTCTTCCGGGCCTCGGTGAGCGAGATGGTCGTCCCCTACGGTGACCCCGGCCCCATGCACGGCTGGAAGAACGCCTTCGACTGCGGGGAGTGGGGCCTCGGGCGCATGACCAACTCCCTCACCCTGGGCTGCGACTGCCTCGGCGTCATCACCTACCTCGACGCCACCTTCGCCAGCGAGCACGGCACGCCGTACGTGGTGGAGAACGCCGTCTGCATCCACGAGGAGGACGTCGGCATCCTCTGGAAGCACCAGGACCTCCAGACCGGCCACACCGAGGTCCGCCGCTCCCGCCGGCTGGTCGTCTCCGCCATCGCCACGGTGGGCAACTACGAGTACGGCTTCTACTGGTACTTCTACCTCGACGGCACCATCCAGCTCGAGGTCAAGCTGACCGGGATCCTGTCCACCCAGGCCCTCCCCGAGGGTGGCACCACGCCGTGGGGCGCCGTCATCGCCCCGGGCCTGGCCGCCCCGTTCCACCAGCATCTCTTCTGCGCCCGGCTCGACCTCTCGGTCGACGGACCGGTCAACGAGGTCCACGAGGTGTCCTTCGAGCCCGTCCCCTCCGGTCCGGACAACCCCTGGGGCAACGCCATGGGCCAGCGGTCGGTGCGGCTCGACACCGAGCAGGCCGCCCGCCGGGACGTCGACCCGGCCCGCAGCCGCCACTGGCGCTTCGTCAACCCGGAGCGCACGAACGGCCTGGGACGGCCGGTGGCCTACAAGCTGGTGCCCGGCCCGACGCCCACCCTGCTGGCCCAGCCCGACTCGAGCGTGGGGCGGCGCGCCGGCTTCGCCCGGCACAACCTCTGGGTGACACCGGCCACGCCCGGGGAGCGGCGACCGGCCGGCGACTACCCGAACCAGCACCCCGGTGGTGACGGTCTCCCGGCGTGGACGGCGGCCGACCGGTCCCTCGTGGGCACCGAGCTGGTGGCCTGGCACACCTTCGGCGTCACCCACTCGCCGCGCCCGGAGGACTGGCCGGTGATGCCCGTCGAGACCTGCGGGTTCCACCTGGTGGCCGCGGGCTTCTTCGACCGGAACCCGGCCCTCGACCTGCCCCCGCCTCCCGGGCACTGCCACTGACCGGCCCCGGGGCCCGGGAGTACGCTCGGCCGATGCCCGAACTCGAGACGCTGCTCTACGACGAGTCCGACGGCGTGGCCTGGGTCACGCTCAACCGGCCCGAGGCCCTCAACGCCTTCGACACCACCATGCAACGCGAGCTCCGCGCCCTGTGGTCCGGACTGCGCACCAACGACGACGTACGGTGCGTCGTGCTCACCGGGGCCGGCGACCGGGCCTTCTGCACCGGCCTCGACCGCGAGGGCATCGGGTCCTTCGAGGACCTCCCCCCGGGCGCCCTCCCGGGCTACAACACCCCGTGGGACTTCGACGACCCCGGCAAGAGCGTCTGTCCCAAGTCGAACGACCTCTGGAAGCCGGTCGTCGCCGCCGTGAACGGCATGGCCTGCGGGGGCGCCTTCTACCTCCTGGGCGAGGTCGACTTCATCATCGCCGCCGAGCACGCCACGTTCTTCGACCCCCACGTGACCTACGGCATGCCGGCCGCCTTCGAGCCCATCTTCCTCCTGCGGAAGCTGCCCTTCCAGGAGGTCATGCGGCTCTCGCTGCTCGGTGCCCACGAACGCCTGTCGGCCGAACGGGCCCACCAGGTGGGCCTGGTCTCCGAGGTGGTCCCGGCCGACGAGCTCCGCGACCGGACCCGGTGGGCGGCCCAGGTCATCGCCGACCAGCCGGCGCTGGCCGTCGGGGCCACCGTGCGGGCGCTGTGGATGGGCCTCGAGCTGTCGCGGCGCCAGGCGCTCGACCTGGCCTTCCTGTTCACCAACGTCGGGACGGATCCGGAGCAGCTGGCCGCCGGCCAGGAGCGCTTCACCTCCGGCGGGCGCATCGACTGGCGGCTCCGCTGACGGCGGGGCGGTGACCGCCCCCCGACCCCCGGTCGTCCTCAGGCCCGCCCGGCCGCCTCGGCGGCCCGGCGGCGCAGGGTGACCCGGTCGGGCTTGCCCACACCGAGCAGGGGCAGCTCGTCGACGTGCACGACGAGCTCGGGCGTCTTGAACCGGGCCGCGCCCCGCTCGGCGAACCACCGCCCGCACTCGGCCACGTCGACGGCGCCGCTCCCGACCACGAAGGCCGCCACCCGCTCGCCGAGCCGGTCGTCGGGGTAGCCGACCACGACCGCCTGGTGCACGCCGGGGTGCTGCTCGAGGATCCGCTCGACCTCGGCCGAGGCGATGTTCTCCCCACCCCGGATGATGAGCTCCTTCAACCGGCCGACGAGGGTCAGCCACCCCTCGTCGTCGAGGACCCCGAGGTCCCCGGTGGCGAACCACCCGCGGCGCACGGCCTCGTCGGTCTGGGCCTGGCGGCCGTAGCCCACGAAGAGCTCCGGGCCCCGGAGGAGCACCTCGCCCCGGGTCCCGGCGGCCACCGCACGGGTGGTGCCGGGCTCGGCCACCCGCACCTCGGCCGCCTCGACGGCCCGGCCGTCGGTGTCGCGCCCCCGCCCGGGCGGGTCCCGCCAGCTGCTGGTGGTCACGGTCGGCGCCTCGGTCGACCCGTAGGTGCGTTTGACCACGGCCCCGAGGCCCTCCCGGGCGGCGTCGACGAACTCGGGCGTGATGCCCGTGGCCCCGCAGGACACGATCCGGAGGGCACCCACCCGGTCGCGGTAGCCGGGGACGTCCATCATCCCGTGGAAGAGCGTCGGCGGCCCGATCATGTAGGAGACCCGGTGCTCGCCGGCGAGGCGGACCCCCCGCTCGGCGTCCCACTTCTCCATGAGGACGACGGGGAAGCCGCCGCGGCCCGGCACCAGCACCGAGTTGAGGAGCCCGGACACGTGGGCCAGCGGCGAGGGCATGAGGGCCACGTCGTCCGGGGTCAGCCCGTGGGTCCGCACCATGGCCCCGGCCTTGTAGGCCAGGCCCCGGTGGGTGTGGAGCACGGCCTTCGGCGTCCCCGTCGACCCCGAGGTGAACAGGACGACGGCCAGGTCCGACGGGCGGGGACGGCCACGGGCCACCGGGGGACCCGCCAGGAGCGCCCCGAGCCGGGGGTCGCCGGTGCGGACCCCCACGGCGTCGACCAGTCCGGCCAGGGGGAGGTCACCGGTCGACAGGCTGAGCGCCGGCGCCAGGTCCTCGACCATGCGGGCCACCTCGGCCTCGCCCACCTGGTGGTGGACGGGAGCGGCCACCGCCCCGCACCGCCAGCAGGCGTGGAAGAGGACCACGGCCTCCCACCAGTTGGGGAGCTGCCAGGTCACGACGTCGCCCCGGCCGACGCCGGCGGCGGCCAGCCCGCCGGCGGTGGCCGCGACCAGCCGCTCGAGCGCGGCGCCGTCGAGGCGGACCTCCCCGTCGATGACCGCCGGGGCCGACGGGCGGCGCGCCCCGTCCAGGAGCCGGTCGAGGGTGGGGACGTCCCACGGCCCGCCGGCGGCCCGGTAGCGGGCGGACCCCGGGTGGCGGTAGGTGGCCCGCAACCTCACGGCCGCAGCTCCGATCTGCCCACCCGGTCTCCCATCGGTCCCCCTCCCGGTGTCCGAACCGGACCGGGCGGCCCCGGCCGAGCGGCCACTCTACGCGAACGCGACCCACGGTCACGGCCCCCGCCCGCCGGGCCCGGCCACGCCCGTTGTGCCAAGATGAGACCGCTCGCACCGGACGCCCTCGAGGAGTACCCATGGACAGCGCCGGCCCCGTCACCGTCGATCCGCTGTCGTCCATGGCGCCGGACATGGCCGCCCACCCCCAGCCCGTGTACCGGGCCATGCGGGAGGCGACGCCGGTCCTGGCCGTCGAGGGCGTCGGCGTGATCGTCTCCGGCAAGGCGGAGGCCGACGAGGTCCTGCGTCGCCCCGACGTCTTCTCGTCGAACGTCGACGCCGTGGATCTGAAGAACGCCCGGCCCCTCATCCCCCTCCAGATCGATCCGCCGGAGCACAAGAAGTTCCGCAAGCTGCTCGACCCGCTGTTCGCCCCCCGCGAGGTGGCCCGGCTCGAGGGGCAGCTGACGGCCTCGGCCAACGAGCTCATCGATGCCTTCGTCGACCGCGGCGAGGTCGACTTCGCCACCGAGTTCTCCGTGCCCTTCCCGACCCGGGTCTTCCTCGGGCTCCTCGGACTGCCCGTCGAGGACCTGCCCCGGCTCCTCACCCTGAAGGACGGCATCATCCGCCCCCACCTCGTGATCGGGGAGACCTTCGGGAGCCAGGCCAGCCTCGACTACCAGCAGCAGACGGCCGACGCCATCTACGCCACGTTCGACGAGATGCTCGACCAGCGCGCCGTCGAACGCCACGACGACCTGCTGAGCCGGTTCCTCGACGCCACGGTGGACGGGGCCCGCCTCAGCCGCGAGGACATCCTCGACATCTGCTTCCTGTTCCTCATCGCCGGCCTCGACACCGTCACCGCCTCGCTCGACTGCATCTTCGCCCACCTGGCCACCCATCCCGAGCACCGGCGGGCCCTGGCGGAGGACCCGTCGCTCGTGCCGGCGGCCGTCGAGGAGCTGCTGCGGTGGGAGACCCCGGTCATGGGCGTCGTCCGGGTGGCCGTGGCCGACACCGAGCTCGGCGGGTGCCCGGTGCACAAGGACGACCGGGTCATGATCATGCTCGGCTCGGTCAACACCGACCAGGCCGACCTTCCGGATGCCGAGACGGTGCGCTTCGACCGGGACGTCAACCGCCACGTCGCCTTCGGCGGCGGCGTCCACCGGTGCCTGGGCTCGCACCTGGCCCGCCAGGAGCTGCGCATCGCCGTCCGGGAGTGGCACCGCCGCATCCCCGAGTACCGGGTGGCCGACGGTCACGAGCTGGTCTACACCCCGGCGATCCGCTCGATCGACCACTTCCCGATGGTCTTCACGGCCACCGGCTGAGGGCGGCCCGCGGCGCCGACCCGGGGTCGGTCGCCGGCCTCAGAGGACCTCGCCCGCCTCCTTGTGAGCGGCGATGGCCTCCCAGTCGAGGCCGAGCTCGAGGAGGATGTCCTCGGTGTGCTGCCCGTGCTCCGGCGCGGCGCGGAGCCCGTCGGCCGTCTCGTCCAGCTGCACCGGGTTGCCCACCAGGTCGTACTCCCTCCCGTCGCCGCGGTCGACCCGGCTGAGGTAGCCGTTGGCCCGGACCTGCGGGTCGTCGACCAGCTCACTGGCCATCTGCACCGGCGCCCACGCTCCGGACAGGCCGGCCAGGGTGCGGCACCACTCCGCGTAGGTCCGCCCGGCGAACAGCTCGTCCAGGGCGGTCACACAGGCCTCCCGGTTGGCGAACCGGCCGGCTCCGTCGGCAAAGCGCGGGTCGTCGGCCAGGTCCGACCGGCCCACGCAGGTGCAGAACTCGCCCCAGTACCGATCGGCCTGGAGCATCATGAGGGTGATGAAGCGCCCGTCGCTGGTCCGGTAGCTCCCGACCAGCGGGTTCGGCGTCGCACTCCGGTCGAACTTCGGCATCGGGTCGCCCCCGTAGAGGCCGGAGGCCACGATGTCCGGCGAGAGCTGCCACATGGCCAGCCCGAGGAGCGAGACGTCCACCACCGGCGCCACTCCGGACACGGCCCGCTGGAGCAGGGCGGCGGCGATCCCGCCGGCGATGGCCATGCCCCCGGCCAGGTCGCCGAAGGCGGCCCGGCCGCCGATGGGCCAGGCGCTGTCCGCCGGAGTGAGGGCGTGGGCCACCCCGCCCCGGCCCCAGTAGACCGAACCGTCGTAGCCGGGCCTGTCGCGGTCCTCGCCCCGCGGTCCCTGGCCGGACCCCCGGGCGTAGACGATGGCCGGGTTGACGGCCCGGATGTGCTCGACGTCGATCCGGAGCCGCTGGCGCACCGAGGGCAGGAAGCTGGTCAGGAACACGTCGGCCGTCTCGACCAGCCGGTAGAGGAGCTCGCGCCCCCCCTCGGTGGCGATGTCGAGGCCGATGCTCCGCTTGCCCCGGTTGGGCTGCTCCATGATGTAGTTGACGGCGCCGTCCCCTCCGGGGATGAGACCCATGGAGACGAGCCCGCGCTGGGGGTCGCCGGTCACCGGATGCTCGACTTTGATGACGTCGGCACCCCAGTCGGCCAGCACGGCGCCGGCGGCGGGGACGAACGTCCACGCCGCCACCTCGACGACGCGGAACCCGGAGAGGGCGTTGGCCATGGGGCCTTCCTTTGCTCGGACGGGAGGCCCGTCGGCCCCCGCAGGCGGTACCGGGCCGGCGCGAGCGCGGCCCGGACGGGTCAGTCCTCGGACCGGCCGGACGTGGCCGCCGAGAGCAGGTCGGTGGCCAGCGTGCCCCGCTTGGCCACGCCCTCCCGGGACCGGGGCCGGAGGGCGGTGTCGTGCCCGACCGCCCGGGCCCGCAGGGCGCCCACGGTGCACTGCTCCCTCCCACCGAGCACGGCGAAGGGGTCGTAGTGGAAGTGGTGCATGGCGTTGCGGTGGGTGATCCGGTCGATGTCGTCGTCGGTGAGGCCGGCCAGGCTGGGGGCCAGGGTCTCGGGCGCCTCGGGCCAGGTCGAGTCGGAGTGCGGGTAGTCGCACTCCCACATGACGTTGTCCATGTCCAGGAAGTCCCGGCTGGCGATGCCGAACTTGTCGTCGATGAAGCAGGTGAGCACGTGCCGGTTGAACACCTGGCTGGGCCGCTCGGCCCCGAAGTCCTGACCGGTCCAGGCGTGGTGGCGGTCGTAGTTGTAGTCGATGCGCTCGAGGAAGTACGGGATCCAGCCGATCCCGCCCTCGGAGAGCGCCACCTTCAGGTCGGGGAAGGCCCGCAGCACGGGCGACCAGACCAGGTCGGTGGCGGCCTGGACGATATTCATGGGCTGGAGGGTGATGAGGCAGTCCATGGGGGCGTCAGGTGAGGTCACCACCAGCTGGGACGACGAGCCGATGTGCATGCACACCACGACGTCCTCCTCGCTGCACGCCCGCCAGACCGGATCCCAGTGGTCGCTGTGGATGGAGGGCCAGCCCAGCTTGGAGGGGTTCTCCGAGAAGGTGACGGCGTGGGCGCCCTTGGCCGCGTTGCGGCGGATCTCGGCGGCCATCACCTCGGGGTCCCAGATGGCCGGGATGGGGCACGGGATGAACCGTCCCGGGTAGCTCCCGCACCACTCGTCGACGTGCCAGTCGTTGTAGGCCCGGACCATGGCCAGGGCCACGTCCTTGTCCTCGGTCCGGGCGAAGAGCTGCCCGCAGAACTGGGGGAAGGACGGGAAGCAGAGGGAGCCGAGGACGCCGTTGGCGTCCATGTCCTTCACCCGCTCGTGGATGTCGTAGCAGCCGGGCCGGAGTTGGTCGAAGGAGGTCGGCTCCAGCCCGTACTCCTCCCGGGGCCGGCCGGCCACGGCGTTGAGGGCCACGTTGGGCAGGACCTGGCCCTCGTACAGCCAGGCGTCGCTGCCGTCCTCGTTGGTGATGCACCGGGGGGCCAGGTCGGCGTACTTCGACGCCAGCCGGCCGTCGAACAGGTCCGGAGGCTCGACGACGTGGTCGTCGACGCTCACCATGACCATCTGGTCGATCTCCATCGGCCCTCCCCCCGGGACGCAGCGCGCCCGACCCGGCGATTCTGCCAGACCCCCCGAGGGGTGTCATCTCCCCCGTCGCCCGCGCCCCCGGCCGAGCCGGGGAACGGTGGACCGCCGGGGGCCGCTCGGCCCCGGCCGGATCGGACCCGGGCCCCGTGGCCGGCCGGCGCGGCAGGGTACCCTTCAGCGGTGGACGTGCCCACGCTGTCCGGCCGCGACTTCGCCCGCCTCCTGGCCACCGGGGACGCCCACGAGGAGCTCGCCGGTCCCGGGGGCGGCCTGGTGGTGGTCGACGCCGACGGGCCGTCCGAAGCGCTCGCCCCCGAGGCGGCCTTCCACCTGGCCACGCTGCCGGCCGTGGTCGTCGGCGCCACCGTGGACCCCGGCCGACGGGCCCCCTGGGCCGACGTCCACGTGGCACCCGGGAGCCGGCCCCTCGCCGCCGTGGTCGATCGGGTGCGGTCGGCGCCGGTGGCCGCCACCGTCCTGGCCCTCCTGCTCCGCGGAGGGGAGACCCGTACCGTGGCCGACGGCCTGGTCGCCGAATCGACCGCCTACGGGCTCCTCCAGGGCGCGCCGGAGTTCGACCGCTGGCGGGCGGGGCGGCCCGGGCGCACCGTCGCCCCGTCCGGCGGGCCCGCGGTACGGGCCGAGCGGTGCGGCGGCGAGCTCCACGTGACCCTGTGCCGACCCGAGCGGCGCAACGCCCTCGACGCGGCCATGCGCGACGGCCTCGTGGAGGCCCTGGCCGTGGCCGTGGCCGATCGGTCGGTGACCGCGGTGCACCTCTGGGGCGAGGGAGCGTCCTTCTGCAGCGGCGGCGACCTGGACGAGTTCGGGTCGCGCCCGGACCCGGCCGCCGCCCACCTCCTCCGCCTGGTGCGCAGCCCGGCCCGTACCCTGGCCGCCCTGGCCGACCGCACGGTGGCCCACCTCCACGGCGATGCCGTCGGCTCGGGCATCGAGCTGGCCGCCTTCGCCCGGACGGTGGTGGCCGACCCGGCCACCCGCATCGCCCTGCCCGAAGTCGGTCTCGGGCTCCTGCCCGGTTCGGGGGGTACGGTGAGCCTGCCCCGGCGCATCGGGCGTCACCGCACCCTGTGGCTGGCCCTGGCCGTCGACGCCGTCGACGCCGCCACCGCCCTCGAGTGGGGCCTGGTCGACACGCTGGCCGGCCGACCGTCCCGGCCGTGACCTCGGTCCCGGGGTCGGCACCGGCGGCGCCGGGCGTCCCGCTCCCCTTCCGGGCCGGCCCACCGGCGCGGCCCTAGCATGCGCCGGGACCGGGACGCCCGTTCCGGGGCCGCCGTCCCCTCGACCGTGGCCGAGCTCGTCCGGCGCCGGACCGACGATCCCCGCCCGGCCCTGCGGTTCGAGGGACGGACCTGGTCCTGGCGCGAGGTGGTGGCCGAGTCGACGACCCGGGCCGGGCTGCTCGCCCCGCTCGGGGTCGGCGGGCCGCCGCACCTCGGGGTGCTCCTCGACAACACCGACGAGTACCTCTTCCTCCTCACCGGGGCCGCCCTGTCGGGCTCCGTCATCGTGGGGCTCAACCCGACCCGCCGGGGCGAGGAGCTGGCCCGCGACGTGCGCCACACCGACTGCCGGGCCGTCCTCACCGACGACGAGCACGCCCACCTCCTCGAGGGGCTCGACCTCGGCCGGGCCACGGGGTCGTGCTGGAGGGTGGGCGACCCCGGGTACCGGGCCCGGCTGGACGCCGGCCGGCGCCGGCCGGCACCGGTCGGCGCCGACCCCCGGGCCGACCACCTCTACCTGCTGCTGTTCACCTCCGGCACCACCGGGCGGCCCAAGGCCGTGCGCATGACCCAGGGGCGGGCGGCCCGGGCCGGCGGGCGGATGCCGTTCAGCCCCGAGGACGTCCTCTACTGCGCCATGCCCCTCTTCCACGGCAACGCCCTCTCGTCGTCGGTCCTGCCCTGGCTGACCAGCGGGGCCACCCTCGCCCTCCGCCGGTCGTTCTCGGCCTCGGGCTTCCTCCCCGACGTCCGGGACACCGGGGCCACCTTCGCCAACACCGTGGGACGGGCGGTCGCCCACCTCCTGGCCACGCCGGCCACCGACCACGACCGCGACCACCGGCTCGGCTACGTGCTCGGACCCGAGACGGCCGTACCCGACAAGGAGGCGTTCCTCCGGCGCTTCGGGGTCCCGGTGATCGAGGGGTACGGCTCGACCGAAGGGGCCATCATCCTCAACCCGGTCCCCGACGGACCCCCGGGCACCCTGGGACGGGCGCCGCGTGGCGCCGAGGTGGCGGTCGTCGACCCGGACACCGGCCGACCGTGCGCCACCGCCGTCTTCGACGCCGGGGGCCGGCTGGCCAACGCCGACGAGGCGGTGGGCGAGCTGGTCGGCCGCACGCCGGCCGGAGGCTTCGAGGGCTACTACAACGATCCGGAGGCCACCGCCGAGCGGCTGCGGGACGGCTGGTACCGGTCGGGCGACCTCGCCTACCGCGACGTCGATGGCGTCTTCCACTTCGCCGGCCGATCCGGCGACTGGCTCCGAGTGGACAGCGAGAACTTCACGGCGGCACCGGTCGAGCGGATCCTGGCCCGCATGACCGGGGTGCAGGCCGCGGCGGTCTACGCCGTGCCGGACAGCCGCACCGGCGACCAGGTCATGGCCGCCCTCGAGCTCGTGCCGGGCACCACCTTCGACCCGGACGCCTTCGCCGAGTTCCTCTCCGGCCAGCCCGACCTCGGCACCAAGTGGGCCCCGCGCTACGTGCGGATCGTCGACGCCCTGCCCCTCACCGCCACCCACAAGATCGACAAGGCGCCGCTGCGGTCCGACGGCTGGGAGACGCCCGACCCGTGCTGGCGGCGGATCGAGCGGGGGGACCGGTACGCACCGCTCACGGCGGAGCGCCGGGCCGCCCTCCGGGCGGCCCTGGTGGCGGCCGGGCGGGGCGGCCTCCTCGGCGGTCTCGGCACCGGCGCATCCCCCTGACGGCCGGCACCGGACCGATCTAGAGTCCGGAGGTCCGCGCCGGGGGGCGACGGACGCCGAAGGGAGCAGCGCCCATGCCGGCGAGGAGAGCCCGACCGCCCCGCACCGCGGTGCCCGCCCCGGCCCGGCCCCGCACCGGCGCCGGGCCGGCGCCGGGCGTCAGCTCGGTCCGGCACCCCGCCGCCCGGTGAGCCCGGTCGCCGACGGGACCGGCCACCCCTGGCACCCGGGGGCCCGGGCCCGGGAGCACCCCGATCGCCCGGCCGTCATCATGACCGGGTCCGGCACGGTCACCACCTACGCCGAGCTCGACGAGCGCTCCAACCGGCTGGCCCACGCCTTCCGGCGGGCCGGCCTCGGGCCCGGCGACCACGTGGCCCTCATGATGGTCAACGGATCGGCGTTCCTCGAGGCGGCGTGGGCGGCCCAGCGGTCCGGGCTCCACTACACCGCCATCAACGCCCACCTGCTGCGCGACGAGGCCCAGTACATCCTCGACGACTGCGGCGCCCGGGCCCTCGTCGTCACCGCCGGCCTCGCCGGGGTGGCCACCGGGCTCGACCTGTCCCGGGTCCCCCTGCGCATCGCCGCCGGGGGACCGGTGCCCGGCTTCGCGCCGTGGGCCGAGGTCCTGGCCCACGCGCCGGCCACCCCCCTCCCCGACGCCTGCGAGGGACGCGAGATGCTCTACTCCTCGGGCACGACCGGGGTGCCCAAGGGCGTGCACAAGCCGCGGGGCGACTGCGGACCCGGTGATCCGGAAGCCCCGTCGGTGGCCGTCGCCCTCGGGGTGGCGGCCATGGGCGTCGACGCCGACGCCGTCTACCTGACCCCGGCCCCCCTCTACCACTCGGCCCCCCTCGTGTACTCCATGGCCATGCACCGCCTGGGGGCCACCACCGTGGTCATGGAGTCCTTCGACGCCGAGGCGTGCCTGGCCGCCATCGAGCACCACCGGGTCACCCACGCCCAGTTCGTCCCGACCATGTTCACCCGGATGCTGGCCCTGCCCGACGAGGTCCGTCGCTCCTTCGACCTGTCCAGTCTGCGCCACGTGCTCCACGCCGCCGCCCCGTGCCCGGTGCCGGTGAAGCGGCGGATCCTGGAGTGGTGGGGACCGATCGTCTCCGAGTACTACGCCGGCACCGAGGACATCGGCTCGTCGTTCATCGGCCCCGAGGAGTGGCTGGCCCATCCGGGGTCGGTCGGCCGGCCCCGGGACGAGCTCCACATCGTCGGGGAGGACGGCGAGGAGGTGGCCACCGGGGAGACCGGCGTCGTCTACTTCGCCGGGGGCCGGTCCTTCGCCTACCACAACGACCCCGACAAGACGGCCTCGGTCGAGGACCGGCACGGCTGGCGGACCCTCGGCGACGTCGGCTACGTGGACGGTGACGGCTACCTCTACCTCACCGACCGTTCGGCCGACATGATCGTCTCCGGCGGCGTCAACATCTACCCCCGCGAGGCGGAGCACGTCCTGCTCCAGCACCCCGCCGTGGTCGACGCGGCCGTCTTCGGCGTGCCCGACGGCGAGATGGGCGAAGCGGTCAAGGCCGTCGTCGAACTCACCGGCCCGGAGGCGGCGGTGACACCCGGGGCCCTCATCGAGTGGTGCCGGGCCCGGCTCGCCCCCTACAAGTGCCCGCGGTCGCTCGACGTGGTCGCCGCCCTGCCCAGGGACCCGAGCGGCAAGCTCTTCAAGCGGCGCCTCCGCGATCCCTACTGGGAGGGGCGGGGCTCGGACATCGTCTGAACGGGCCCGGGGCGGGTCGCCCCCTCGGGCCGTCGGCGCGCCCGGTCCCGCCGGCCGGGCGCCCGGGTCCCGTCCCGGCGAGGTGCTCCTTGACCGCCGGGCGAGCGCGTCGTTACCATCCGGGCGGCGGGGAGACCACCGGTCGGACGGCGGTGCCGGCGCTCCCCCGATGATCCGGTCGCCTCGACGGGCGCCCGGTCGGGGCCGTTCGGGCCCGCCGGCCAGCCCTGAGGAGCCACGATGACGACCTCCCCCCCGTCCGACGGGTCGGTGCTCCCCCCCGGTGAGCTGCGGATGCTGATCGACGGGCGCCTGGTCGAGGCCACGGGGGGCGGTACCTTCGAGAACGTCAACCCGGCCACCGAACAGGTCCTCGGGCCGGTGGCCGACGCCACCGCGGCCGACATGGACCGGGCCGTCGCCGCCGCCCGGCGGGCGTTCGACGCGACGGCCTGGTCGACCGACCGCGCCCTGCGCCAGCGGTGCCTCCGGCAGCTCCACGAGGCCATCGTCGGCGAGCAGGAGCTCCTCCGGTCCGAGCTGGTGGCCGAGGTCGGCTGCCCGGTCATGACCACCTACCTGGCCCAGCTCGACGCGCCGCTGGCCGAGGCCCTCCTGTGGCCGGCCGAGCAGATCGACCGCTTCGGCTGGGAGCGCCCGCTGCCCGACAACCACGCCTTCGGGGTGCCCAGCTGGCAGCGCGTGGTGAAGGAGCCGGTGGGCGTGGTCGGCGCCATCATCCCGTGGAACTACCCGGTGGAGATCCTCCTGGGCAAGCTCGGCCAGGCCCTGGCCACGGGGAACACCCTGGTCGTGAAGCCCGCCCCCGACACGCCGTGGAACGCCACCCGCATCGGCCGCCTCATCGGGGAGCAGACCGACATCCCCCCGGGTGTGGTGAACGTCGTCACCTCCTCGGACCACCTGCTCGGGGAGCAGCTGGTGACCGATCCCCGCGTCGACCTCATCTCCTTCACCGGGTCGACGGCCACCGGCCGGCGGATCATGGCCGCTGCGGCACCGACCCTCAAGCGCCTCTTCCTCGAGCTCGGCGGCAAGTCGGCCGACATCATCCTGGAGGATGCACCGCTCGAGTCCAAGCTGGCCTACCTCGGCTTCTCGTGCCTCCACGCCGGCCAGGGCTGCGCCATGCTGACCCGCACGCTGGTCCACCGGTCGCGCTACGACGAGGCCGTGGAGCTGGCCACCGCGGCCATGGCGACCGTGACCTACGGCGACCCGACCGACCCCGGCACCATCCAGGGGCCCCTGATCAGCGCCCGCCAACGCGACCGGGTGCTCGGCTACGTCGAGTCCGGCCTCCGCGAGGGTGCCCGGCTGGTGACCGGCGGCGGGCGGCCGGCCCACCTCGACCGCGGCTACTACGTCGAGCCCACCCTGTTCGCCGACGTCGACAACGCCATGACCATCGCCCGGGAGGAGATCTTCGGACCGGTCGTGGTCCTCATCCCCTTCGAGGACGAGGACGACGCCGTCCGCATCGCCAACGACAGCGAGTACGGCCTCTCGGGGGGCGTGACCTCGGCCTCGGAGGAGCGGGCCCTGGCCGTGGCCCGCCGCATCCGGGCCGGCACGGTGAGCGTCAACGGCGGGGTCTACTACAGCGCCGGTTCGCCCTTCGGGGGGTACAAGGCCAGCGGGCTCGGACGCCAGAACGGCGTCGAGGGGTTCGAGCAGTACCTCGAGACCAAGACCATCGCCGGCGGGCGCTGAGCGTCGACCTCCCCGGCGGGCCGGGCCTCAGCGGCCCGCCGGCCGCCGGCCTCCGTAGATGACGTAGTCGAGCTGCTTCCAGTAGACGTCCACGGCCTCGAACCCGGCCGCCCGCAGGTCGCCCACCTGACGGTCGAGCGGCGCCAGGTGGCGGACGTGGTTCTCCCAGCGCGCCGCCTCCTCGGGGGTCCGGTGGGCGCGGTGCGCGGCGGCCGCGGGGTCGCGGCGGTCGTTGACCCGCCGCCACGCCGCTTCGACGAGGGGGTCGTCGGTGGCGACGGGGTCGAAGTTCAGGTACCAGCCGCCCGGGGCCAACCGGTCGAGGATCTCTGCGAAGAGGGTCCGCTTGCGCTCGTCGGCCACGTGGTGGACGGACTGGGAGGTCACCACGGCGTCGAAGGGGGCGGGCAGGTCCGGTGGCCAGTCGCCGCCCGCCATGTCGAACGTTACGAACTCGAACCGACCCTCGTACGGGGCGAGGGCCCGGGTCCCCTCGTCGATCATCCGCTCCGAGAAGTCCGCCAGCACCGCCCGGCTGGCCGGGAAGAAGTCGAGGAGGACCCGGGCCGCCGCGCCGGTGCCGGCGCCGAGGTCGAGGAACGTGAAGGTGTCGTGGGTGGCGAAGGGGAGCAGTTCGGCCATGAGACGCCACTGCGGGGCCCGCCCGCGGGCCCGGTCGTCGACGCCGGCCACCCAGTGCTCGACCATCTCGTCCGACCGCCAGATGGCGGCGTTGGCGTCGTCGGCCGGGGTCCCAGGAGCGGCGGCGCCGTGATCGGCCGGGTGCGGAGGGTCCATCTGCGGCACCCTAGCCACCCCGGGGGGCGGCCGGTGACCGTGCCCGGCCCGGGTCGCGGCCCTCCGGTCGGCGCGGCCGGGGTGCCGGCGTTGAGCCGGCCGAGGTCCGGTGATAACGTCCTTCTCACCTGGCGAGACGCAGCATGCGTCACGTGCCGAAGGTGTGGGGCCGACCGCGGGCCGGGGGCCGCCACCGCCACAGCGAGAGGGGGCCCACGTGCCATCGCGAACGCTCGACTTCCCCGTCTTCGACGCCGACAACCATCTCTACGAATCGCGGGAGGCCTTCACGAAGTACCTGCCCAAGGAGTTCGCCCGGGCCGTCGACTACGTGGAGGTGCGGGGTCGGACGAAACTCGTGCTCCGCGGCCAGATCAGCGAGTACATCCCCAACCCCACCTTCGACGTGGTGGCCGCCCCCGGGGCCCAGGAGGAGTTCTACCGCCACGGCAACCCCGACGGGAAGTCGTACCGCGAGCTCATCGGCGAACCCATCCGGTGCGACCCGGCCTTCCGCTCGGCCGAGCCCCGGCTGGTGCGCATGGACGAGCAGGGCGTCGACCGGACCCTCATGTTCCCGACCCTGGCCAGTGTGATCGAGGAGCGCATCAAGGACGACCCGGACCTCATCCAGGCCATGGTCCACGCCTTCAACCAGTGGATGTTCGAGACCTGGCAGTTCAACTACGAGGACCGCATCTTCGCCACCCCGGTGATCTTCATGGGGCTGGTGGACCGGGCGCTCGAGGAGCTCGACTGGGTGCTCGAACGCGGGGCCCGCTGCGTGCTCATCCGGCCGGCACCGGTACCCGGGTACCAGGGCGGCCGCTCCCCCGGCCTTCCCCAGTTCGACCCCATCTGGGACCGCATCCAGGACGCCGGGATCCTGGTCGGCATGCATGCGTCGGACAGCGGCTACCACCAGATCGCCAACCTGTGGGAGTCGAGCTCGGAGTTCCTCCCCTTCCAACCCTCGCCCTTCCGCATGCTCACCCAGGGCAAGCGACCGATCTGCGACGCCATGGCCGCCATGGTCTGCCACGGCGCCTTCAGCCGCTTCCCCGGCCTCAAGGTGGCGGCCGTCGAGAACGGCGCCAACTGGGTCGGCCCGCTGCTCCACGACCTCGCCGACGCCTACGACAAGATGCCCCAGCAGTTCGACGAGGACCCGACCGAGGCCTTCCGCCGGTGCGTCTACGTCAACCCGTTCTGGGAGGACGACCTCCAGGACCTGGTCGACCTGGTCGGGGACGACCACGTCCTCTTCGGCAGCGACTACCCCCATCCGGAGGGCCTGAAGGACCCGCTCAGCTACGTCGACGAGCTGAGCGGGCTCTCTGCCGAGACGGCGGCGCGGATCATGGGCGGCAACCTCGCCGGCCTCATGGGGGTGGGCGTGCCGGCCTGAGCCGGACGGGACTCAGTGGGCGGCCCGCTCCCCGGGGGACGGTGCCCGGTCGGAGGCGAAGGCGCGGATCAGGTTCTCCTGGGCGAACGACGCCACGAGCACCCCGTCCTCGGTGAACACGTGGGCCCGGCCGTAGCTGCGGCCGGCGCCGGCGGCCGGACTCTCGTGATCGAGCAGGAGCCACCGCCCGGCCGGCACCGGCCCGTGGAAGGCGAGGGTGTGGGTGATCACGCTGGTCGAGACGGTCCGGTGGGCGAGCGACTGGCCCACCCCGGGGTGGGGGCGCATGGCCGTCCCGATGAGGAACCCGTCGGAGGCGAAGGCCAGGAGCGCCCGTCCGACGTCCGGGTCGTCGGGGGCGCCCGGGAAGCGGGTCCAGATGCCGAGCGTGGCCGGGCCCACGGCGTCGGGGTCGGCCACGTCGACCCCGCCGACCGTGCGCACCTCCCAGAACGCGCTCGAGTGGGCCGACGGCACGGCCGCGGCGGGCGGGCCGACGTCGGGCGCGGGGACCTGGTGGCGGATGAGGTCGTCGTCGGGGGCGTGGAGGAGCACCAACGAGCTCACGCACAGGCGCTCGGCCTGCCGCACGGTCACGGCGGCGGTGGCGAACGACCGCCCCGACTGCTGGACGTCGACGGCGAACTCCAGGGGCTCGGCCGTCGACGCCCCCCGGGCGAACACGGTGTGGAGGGACTTGACCTCCTTGTCGGGCACGGCGGCCCCGGCGGCGAGGAGCGTCTGGGCCAGGAGCTGGCCGCCGAAGACCACCGGACCCCCGAGGTCGAGGCTGCCCCCGCGCCACACCGAACCGCCGGCCGGCTCCAGGGTCAGCACGGCCAGCAGGTCGTCGAGGGCGGGCATGGTTCGGACCTCCTGGGCCAGGCCCCGGACGGGGCGACGGCGGAGAGCGTACCGGGGGAGGCGGTCACCCCTCCAGGAACACGGCCTCCTCGGGGCAGTTGGCCGCGGCCAGCCGGGCCGGGCCCTCGAGGGCCGGGTCGACGTCCCCGTCGGCGGCCACCTCGCCGAACCCCCGGTCGTCGCAGCCGAAGACCTCGGGGGCCAACGTGTAGCACCGCCCGTGCCCGGTGCATCGGTCACCGTCGATCCGTACCCGCACCTCGGCCTCCTCCCCACCCCGGCGGTCCGGCCGCACCGGGACGTCCCTGCACTGTAGGAGCCGCGGTGGGCCAGGCGCCCCGCCCGCCCATCTGGGACCAACGGCCCTGTCCGGACCGACCACCGGGCGCGAGGATCACGGCGCGGCCCGAGCAGGGCCGGGACGGCCCAAGGGAGGCGACCGTGGCGAAACTCATCGGAGCGAGCGTCTGGGAGAACGAGCTCTACCAGCACCTCACCGGACACGAGGCAGCCGAGCAGGAGCTGCTGACCGAGTACCGCGAGGCGGCCGAGTCCTCCGGCTCGGGGGCCTTCGCCTACCTGGTGGGGCTCATCGTCGAGGACGAGGTGCGCCACCACCGGCTCTTCGCCCAGCTGGCCGACTCGCTGCGCACCGACGCCGAGCTGGGCGGCGGCACCCCGGCCGTACCCCGGCTCGACCACTGGGGGTCGGACCCGGCCCGGGTGGTGGCGCTGACCGACGCGCTGCTCCAGCGCGAGCGGGACGACCAGCGCGAGCTGCACCGGCTGGCCTCGACGCTCCGGGACCTCGGCGACACCAACCTGTGGCCGCTCCTGGTGCGCCTCATGGAGAGGGACACGGACAAGCACATCGCCGTCTTGAAGTTCGTGCGGCGTCAGGCCCGCCGCGCGTCGCCGGTGCCCCCGGTGGACGAGGACGCCGTGAGCTGAGCCGGGGCCGGGGCGTCGTCCGGCGTGCGGAGCCGGTGGGCCGGGCTCCCCCGGGCCGTCCACGCCTCGTACCGGTCGAGGAACCCCGACCCGAAGGGGTCCTCCCCCACGAGGGGCATGCCGGCCCGCCAGACGGTCAGGTCGTCGGGGGCCAGCGCGGCCGCCCGGTCGAGGTGGCGCCGGGTCGCGGCGGTGTCGCCCCGACGGTGGGCCTCGGCGGCCACCCGGAAGTGGAGCCGGGCCGCGACCTCGTCGACGCTCAGATCGGCCACCGCCCCCCGGGCCTCGGCCGCGTCGAGGGGCACCTCGCCGGTGCGGACCCAGCGACGGACCAGGTCGAGGTGCGGACCCGAGACCGCGCCGGTGAACCCGGCGAAGAGGTCGGTGCCGAAGGCCTCGCTGTTGGGACGGACGATGCGGTCGTCCTCGTCGATCCAGACCACGGTGGGCACGTTGGAGATGGCGTAGAGCTCGGTGAGCAGATGGTGCCGGTCGTACAGCACGGGCAGCGAGACACCCGCGGTGAAGGGCCGCACGTCCTCGGGGTCCTGGTCGATGGCCACGGCGAGGACGGTGAAGCCCTCGCCGGCCAGCTCGTCGTGGAGGGCCTGCCACCCGGGCAGGTCGTAGCGGCACCCGCACCAGCTGGCGAAGGCCACGAGCAGCTTCTTGCTCCCCCGCCACTCCTCGAGGGTGTGGACCGTGCCCTCGAGGTCGGGCAGGGCGAAGGGGGCGGCCACCAGGTCGTGCAGGGCACGGCGGCGGAGCTCGGCCGGGAGGGCCAGGGCCACCAGCCCCGCGTCGAGGTCGACCACGGCGGCCTGGCCCACGGCCGCGGCCACGGCCACCAGGTCGAGCCGGTCGCCGGCCAGGAGCACGGCCGGGTCGGCCACCGGCACGCAGCGGTCGCCGCGGCACAGCCCGCTCGACGTGAGCTCCCACCCGAGGACGTCGGCCAGCACGGTCGGATCGACGAGGACGGTCCCCCGCGCCCGGTCGGCCTGGCCGGCGACGGCGACGGGTCGGTCGGTGATGACGGTGATCTCGCCCATGGCCCCCCTCCGCCCGCCGCGGACGGCGTTCATCGTGGCCCCGGCGGTCCGAGGTGTCAATCCGGGACCGGCCGGCCCGGGGCTCGGCCCCCCGCCGCGTCCAGCCCGGCGGCCTCGGCGAAGGCCCGGCTGCGGGCCCGGTACCCGCCACCACCCTCGGGCGTCGGCGCCCCCGGCGAGAAGAGCACGACGCCGCCCGGCGGTGTGCACGACGCGGCCACGGCCACCGCCTCGCCCAGATCGGCCACGGCGCGCACCACGCCCCCGGCGGCGACCAAGCGGTCGGTCAGCGCCCCGGCCAGCCGCTCGGGGTCCGGGGGCAGGACCAGTGCGGTGGGCGGCGGGCGGTGGGCGGTGAGGGCGGCCACCAGCGGTTCGGGGTCGACCCCGCGGTCGGCACCCCCGAGCACCACGGTGAGGGGGCGGCCGGCGAAGGCGGCCACCGAGGCGGCCGTGGCCGACGGGTTCGACGCCAGGGCGTCGTCCACGAAGGTCCTCCCGTCGCGCTCACCGAGCGGCATGCAGCGCGACGGGAGGCCGGCGAAGCCGTCGACCGCCCGGGCCACGGCGCCGGGGGTGGGCGGGCGGCCGGCCACGAGGAGCGCTCCCGCCACCGCGCCGCAGAGGTTGTCGAGGTTGTGGCGTCCGGGGAGGCCGAGGCGGGCGCCGTCGATGAGGGGCGCACCGTCGAGCTCGACGGTGCCGTCGGGCGCCGCCCGTACCCGCCCGGTGGGTCCGTAGAGCGTCCGGCGGGCATGGCCGGCCGTGCGGCGCACCGCCTCGTCGCTGGCCGCGTTCACGGCCAGTTCCCCCGGGGGCCCGGCGGTCACCAGGCGGAGCTTGTCCCGGTAGTAGGCCTCGACGCCGCCGTGCCAGTCGAGGTGGTCGGGCGCCAGCCCGGTGAGCACGACCACCCCGGGCGTCCGGGTCACGTCGGCGGCCTGGAAGGACGAGACCTCGACCACCCAGACCCCGGCCGGGGGCCGGTCGTAGGCCGTGGTGACCGGCACGCCGATGTTGCCCAGCAGCTCGACGTCCCAGCCGTCGGCGGCCAGCACCGCCGCGGTCAGGGCGGCCGTCGTGGACTTCCCCTTGGTGCCCGTCACCGCCACCACCCGCTCCCCGGCCACGTCCTCGAGCCAGAGCGCCATGGCCGTGGTCACCCGCGCCCCGGCGGCCCGGGCGGCGCCCAGCTCGGGCCGGTAGCGGCTCACTCCCGGCGAGCGGACGACCACGTCGACGGCCGTCCACGCCGCGGCGCCCGGGGCCACGACGGGGAGGTCGTGACCGAGGGCGCGGGCCCGGGCCGCGGCCTCCGCCGGCCGGTCGTCGACGAGCAGGGGCTCGACGCCGCGGGCCAGGGCCAGGACGGCGAGGCCCAGTCCCTCCTGGCCGGTGCCCCAGATGGCCAGGCGCCCGGCGAGGGCCTCGGCGAGCCTCACCCGGGCGCCGCGCCCTCGGTCGGGGCGGCCGACAGGAAGGCGTCGACCGCCGCGGCGACCTCGGGGTCGGGGAAGGCCAGGGACGGGTCGGGGGCGAGGAGCTCGTCGACGGCGGCCCGGTCCACCAGCCGCTCGGCCACCGGGGCCAGGGCGGCGACCACCGGGGACGACCGCCACTCCGGTCGCCCGGCCAGCAGCCGAAGCGCGGCGGCCGACTCGCGCCGTTCCCCCACGCACTCGAAGGGCTTGTCGTCGGTGCTCATGAGGGCGGCGAAGCCCGGGACACCCTCGGGGTCGGCGAACAGGTCGGCGCCGAGGAGCTCCGACACCCGGTCGGGGCCGAGGAACGGGGCCAGGACGAGGGCCACGAAGCGGCACTTGGGGCACCGGCCGCACCACCGGTCGCCGGGGCCGGCGTCGGCCCGGAAGGCCGTGTTGCAGCTGCAGAACGTCGGGTGGTAGCGGGTGAGCCGGGAGAAGGCCCGGGCGATGGCCAGCTCCGACCAGGGGCGGAGCGCCGATCCCCACGTCAGGTCGGGCGCCACCGAGTGGACCAGGAGCTCCCGGAGGTGGTGCTCGAACGCCAGGCTCTTCGAGTACTGGTGGTTGACCGGCACCCCGCCGACGACGACGGTCTCCTCGCTGGCCGAGCGCTCGACGGCCAGGGCGACGGTGTCGTAGCCGTAGAGGAAGGCGCCGACCACAGCCACCAGGGAGACGATGGCGGTCACCGGCACGTGCCCGTTGCGGGCACCGGCCGCGTGAAGGGCGGCGAGGCCGGGGTCGAGGGTCCGGCGGACGACGAGGAGGTCGAGGCCGGCCTCGGCGGCCAGCTCCTCGACCAGCGGGTGCGGGTTCACGGCGAACAGCCGGGGTGCCAGGCCGCGCACGGCCTCGAGGAGCACGAGGGAGTCCTTGCCCCCGCCGATCGGGACCACGAGCCCGCGCCCGAGGGCCCCAGGCGGCGGTTCGGGGAGGGCCCGGATCCCGCCGTCGGCCCGGACGGTGACCGGTCGGGGCACGGGCAGGCCGTTGGCCACGGCGAACTCGCGCAGCCCGTCGTCGTAGAGGTGGTGATGGACCCCGGCCTCGACCTCGGTGAGGGCCACCCCCTCGACGACCACCTCCGGTGGCGCCGCCGTCTTGTAGTAGCTCGTCCCGGCGGCCACGTGGAGGTGGAGGAGGGCCCGGTCGAACCCGGGGCCGGAGGGGGTCCGTCCGGGCGGGGGCGGGGTCTCGAAGGTGAGCGTCTCGGTGAAGGCGATCCGGTCGTCGAGGGCGTAGTGGAGGGCGACCGTGCGGGTGCCGGGGTCGTAGGACCGCCGCGTCACCCGGAAGGTGGTGAAGGAGTCCGGGTCGAAGCGGTCGGGGGGGTGCATCGGGCGGTCAGGTTACCGGCGGGAGGATCCTCCCCCGCCAGGGGGCCGCCGGCGGGCTCATCTCCGGGGCCGGGGATGGAGGTGATCGACGATGGCCAGGCGGGTCCCGGTCGACTGCACCACCCACACCTCCCCCTTGAGGAGGCGCAGCTCGTGGCGGACCGTCGCCGACCGGTCGCCGGCCAGGGCCTCGAGCAGCACGTCGGCGACGTCGCCGTGGGTACAGAGCACGGCGGGCTCGCCCACCATGCGCTCCACCAGCCGGACGACCGCCTTGCCGTGACCCTCGGCCAGGGTGTCGACGCCCTCGACGGGCACCCCGAGGGCGACGGCGAGGGGGCGCACCGTCTCGAAACAACGCACGTAGGGGCTCGACAGGATGCGACGGGGGCGGTAGGGGGCCAGGCTCTCGACCAGGGCCTCGGCCTGGGCCCGGCCTCGGGCGGTGAGGGGGCGCTGGCGGTCGTCGCCCCGATAGGCGCTTCGCCGTCCGGCGCGGGCGTGGCGGACGACGAGCAGCGGCACGTCCCGGATGCTGCCACGCGGCTGGTCACCGGTGGCTGATGCACCTCCGGGGTCGGGGAGGCTCACCCGCCCGCAGACGGCCCGGTCCCGGGGACGGCCACGCCGGGGTCGACCGGGAGCCCGAAGACGTCGAGGGTGCCGGCGTGGCGGGCCAGCGAGTGGTACCGGCGCTCGGCGAACCGCCAGCGCCGCCCGTCCAGCTCGTAGCGGTCGTGGTAGAGGCCGAAGGCGGTGGTGAGCCGGCCGCTGCCGGCATCTTGGCGGATCTCGCACATGAACAGCCGGCTCAGGGCCCGGCCGGCCCCCGGGCCCCCGGGGAAGGTGACGTGGGCGTTCAGGACGACGAACTCGAAGAAGGAGAAGTGCTCGATGGCCCCGCCGATGAACGACCCGAGGGCGGCCCCCCCGACCAGCCGGAGGGGGACGCCGGCCCGGAGGTCGAGGACCACCTCGGCGTCGGGCAGGAAGAGCTCGTCCAACTCGGGCCACGCCCGCCGGTTGACCACGTCGGCGTAAGCGTGCTGGAGCCGCCGGACGGCGGTGTCGTGCACCGCCTCGGCCAGGAGCTCCTCGTCGACCACAGTCGGGACGCTACTGCCGGCCGGGCCCGGGGTGGCGCACGCCGGCGCTCAGCCGCCCGCTCCGGCCCGGGCCACCGCCCGGCCGCCCGGCCCGCCCCCGAACCGGCCGACACCGGCGAGGCCCGCCAGGCCGACCCGGCCGGTCGAGGTGGCCGGCACCGGGCGGGCCAGGTCGGCCAGCACCACCTGCTGGCCGTCGGAGAGACCCGAGGTGATCTGGGTGCGCACCGTCCCCACGGTGCCCACGCCCACGCGCACCGCCCGCGGGGTCGTGCCCTCCAGGACCGTCACGAAGTGGTCGGCCCCGACGGTCCGGACCGCCGAGGTGGGGACGGTGGGCACCCGGTCCGTCTGCCCGGTGACGATCGAGAGCGTGGCCTCGGCCCCCGAGAACGGGCCGAGGCCGGCGGCATCGACGGCCACGGTCACCGGGTAGGTGACCGATGACGAGGTGGACGTGGCCAGCACGCCGACGGCCGTCACCGTGCCGGAACGGGTGACGGGGGACGTGTCCGGGGTGACGAGCACCCGCTGGCCCACGGCCACCCGGCCGATCTCCGCCACCGGGACCTCGGCGGTCACCTGGTAGGACGGGCCCGAGCCGATGACCACCACCTCGGGGCTCGACCCCGGGGAGCCGGCGGCCACGCTCTGGCCGACGCCGACGGCCACCGAGGCCACGGTGCCGGCCAGGGTGCTCACCAGGTCGACCTGGGCCGCGGCCTGCTGGGCCTGGTCCAGCCGGGCCTGGGCCACGTCCACGTCGGCCTGGTCCAGGGCCACCCGCTGGGCCGTCACCGTGCGGGTCCGACCGGGCGCCGCCGGCGTCGCCGCCGGGTCGGCCGTCCTCACCGGCGTGGGGGACGGGGCGGGCGGGGTCGTGGCCGCGGGGCCCGTCCCGCCGGTGGGGGCCGTCCCGCCGGAGGCGGTCGGACCGGACCCCTCGAGCGCGGCGGTCAGGGCGGCCTCGGCCTCCTGGACCGCGCTGATGTCGGCCACGACGGCCTGTTGCGCCGCGGTGGCCCGGTCGAGCACCTCGGCACAGGTCGGCGCCGCCCCGGGGACGCCCCCTCCCGGCCCGCCCGCCCCCGGCGCGCCCGGTGGCCCGCCGGGGGCCGCGGTGGCCGGCGCACAGGTGGCGGTGGCCTGGGCCAGGGCGGCGACAGCGGCCGACGAGTCGGCGTCCTCGTGGTGCTGGGCGGTGACCAGCGCCGATTGCAGGCCGGCCACCTGCGGGCTCCTCGCCGCCGTGGTGGCCGGCGCCGGCGGGCCGGCGGTCGTCGGGGGGCTGCTCCCCGCCGTCGTGGGCGCGGCCACCGCCGTGGCCGCCTGGGCCGCCTCGTCGGCCGCCAGGATGGCCTGGGCATGGGCCAGGGACGCCTGTGCCGACACCACCGCGTCGTCGAGCGGGGTGGGGTCGAGGGAGGCCAGCGTCTGGCCGGCCGTCACCGGCTGGCCCACGGCCACGTCGACGCTGCCGACCGTCCCCGCCGTGGCGAACGTGAGGTCGGCCTGGTGGACCGGGGTCACGGTCCCCACTGCGTCCAGCGTGGCCACCGCGTCGCCCTGCGCCACGCCGGCGGTGCGGTAGGCCGGTGCCGCCGGGCGGGTGAGGAGCCAGGCCGTCACGACCGCGGCCACGAGGACGGCGGCCACGACCAGGCGGAGGGGCGACAGCCGCCGTGGGACCCCGCCGGCCCCTCGGGTCGCGGCCGCGGGACCGCCGGGTGCGGGCCGGGCCGCGGGTGGGTCGACCGGCGCAGGCCGGTCGGCCGCGGGTGGGGCCGGTACCTCGCCGTCAGCCACCGGTCGTGCCCGGTGCGCCGCGGCGGAACCCGAAGCCGGCGGCGCACCCGCCGCCCGTGGGCGACGAGACGGTGATCGACCGTGCGGTGATCGCCCCGGTCGAGTCGGCCGAGCCCACGGCGCGTGCGCACTGACCGACGGCGAGGGCGGCCGGCGTCGCCGGGCCCGACGTCGTGAAGGCGGTCGATCCGGTCAACGTCACCACGGCGGTCGCCGACTGGTGGGTGGCAGGGTCCGTCTCGGCCACGGTCACGGCGTCGCCGGCCACGGCGGTCACCTGACCCGCCGCCACGCCGACGCGTCCTCCGCCGAAGCGTCGCCCACCCGGGGCGGCCCCGCCCGGTGCCGCACCGTTCGCACGGCCGGGCGGCGGGTTGCCGGTCCCGGCCCGACCGCCGACGCCGCGGACGCAGACGCCCGAGGAGGGCTGGCTCACCGCGACGGCCGACGCCGTGACGGGCACGCCGAACCGGGCCGTCCCCGTGGTGGCCGAGGTCGGTGTGCCGACCGCCGAGATGCACGAGCCGGTGGTCACGGCCGCCGCCGACGAGGCCACCACCTGACGGAAGGTCGTGGTCGCCGTGTAGGTGACCGTGGTCTGCCCCGTCCGGGAGTTCTGCACCTCGAACGAGGTCCCGTTGACGGCGGCGATGGTGCCGAAGGCACCGGGGAGGCGCGCCGTCGCCGTCCCGGCCGCCGACGCCGGTCGGGACGGCACGGTCGTCGTCGGGGTGGACGAGCTCGAGCCGCAGGCCGCCAGGAGCAGGCCGGCGACGCCGAGCACGGCCATGCCGGCGAGCCGGCCGGGCCTCCGCCCGCCCTGGTGGTCCTGTCGCGGCACGCTGCTGTGGTCCATGGTCGCTTCCTTGTCGTCGTGGACGGACGCCCGGCGGTGGGCGGTGGTGGTCGTGGGCCGGCTCACTCGGTGCGGAGCGCGTCGATGGGTTCCAGGCGGGCGGCCCGGTCGGCCGGGTAGACCCCGAAGGCCACGCCGAGGGCCACGGCCACGGCCACGGCGGCGGCGGCGGCGGCCGGCGAGACGGCGATCGGGTTCGAGATGAGGTGGGGCAGGACGAGGGCACCGGCGATCCCGAGCAGTGCCCCGAGGACGCCGCCCACGGTGCCGAGCACGGAGGCCTCGACGAGGAACTGCCGACGGATCACCCGGGGGGTGGCGCCGAGCGCCTTGCGCAGGCCGATCTCACGGATGCGCTCGGTGACGGACACCAGCATGATGTTCATGACGCCGATCCCCCCCACCACCAGGGAGATGCCGGCGATGCCGCCGAGCAGCACGGTGAGAGTCCGGTCGACCGAGGTGGCCGTGGAGAGCACCTGCTGCTCGCTGGTGATGGTGAAGTCGGCCTGCGCCGGCGTGGCCACCCGGTGGAGGTTGAGCAGTTCGGCGTCGGTCTCCTGGTAGGCGGCCGAGAGCGTCGCGGCCGAGGTGGCCTGGACCAGGATCTGGCTCACCGCGTTGCGGCTGGCGCCGCTGAAGAGCAGGGCCGAGGCGGTGGTCAGCGGGAGCACGGCCTGGTCGTCGGGGTTCGCCGCCGTCGACGCAGCCGACGATGAGCCCACGGGCTGGAGCACACCGATGACGGTGAGGGGGCGGCCGGCGACGTCCACGGTCTGCCCGACCGGGTCGCGCACGCCGAAGAGCTCCTGGGCGGTGGTGGCCCCGAGCACCACCACGTCGGCCCGGGATGCCAGGTCCTGCGCGACCAGGAAGCGGCCCTCGGCCATGGACCGGCCGCGCACGGTCAGCCAGGCCGGGTCGGTCCCCACCACCGTCGTCGTCCAGTTCTGGGTCCCGGCCACCAGGGTCTCCTGCACCGACGTGGCCGGGGCGACGGCGTTGATGTCGGGCGCCACCACCTTGGAGGCCAGAGCGGCGGCGTCGCCGACGGTGAGGGTCGAGGCCGTGCCGATACCCCCCCGGATGCCCGTGCTCGAGGTGGCGCTGCCCGGCGTGACGGTCAGCAGGTTCGAACCGAGCGCCGAGATCTCCGAGCCGACCTGTTGCTGGGCACCCTCCCCGAGGCCGACCGTCAGGATCACCGCGGCGATGCCGATCGTGATCCCGAGCACGGTCAGGACCGATCGCAGCCGGTGGGTGAGGACCGCGTCGAGGCCGGTCCGGAAGGTCTCGAGCAGGTTCACCGAACCTCCCGGGCCCCCACCGGAGCGCCCGCCAGGATGCGTCCGTCACGGATCCGCACCACCCGGTCGGCCGCCGCGGCCACCTCGGTGTCGTGGGTGATGAGCACGACGGTACGCCCGCTGCGGTGGAGGTCGGCCAGGAGGGCGAGGACGTCACCGGCCGACACCGAGTCCAGGTTGCCGGTCGGCTCGTCGGCGAGGATCAGGTCGGGGTCGGTGACCAGGGCGCGGGCCATCGCCACCCGCTGCTGCTGGCCCCCGGAGAGCTCCCCGGGACGGTGGTCGACCCGGTCGGCGAGGCCGACCCGCTCGAGTGACGCCAGCGACCGCCGGCGGCGCTCGGCCCGCTCGATCCCGGCGTAGAGGAGGGGCAGCTCCACGTTGCGCCAGGCCGACAGGGTGGCCAGGAGGTTGAACTGCTGGAAGACGAAGCCGATGCGCCGGTTGCGCACCTGGGCCAGGTCCTCCTCGCTCATGGAGCGCACGTCGTCGCCGGCCAGACGGAACGTCCCGGCCGTGGGCACGTCCAGGCAGCCGAGGATGTGCATGAGCGTCGACTTCCCGGATCCCGAGGGACCCATGACGGCGACGTACTCGCCCCGGTCGACGCACAGGTCCACACCCCGCAGTGCGTCGACCTCCAGCGAACCGCTGCGGTAGGTCTTCCAGACGCCGGCCACCTCGATGACCGGGACCCCGACGATCGGGTGGGGCGCCGTCCGGTCGACGACGACCTCGGCCGTCTCGTCGCTCCGGAGGTCCGGCGCGGCCGGGCCCTCGTCGCTCATCCGCCGGGTCCCCCGCCGGCGAGGCCCCCGCCGCCGAAGGCGCCGCCGCCCCGGCCGCCGAGACCGCCGCCGAAGCCTCCGCCGCCCGGACCTCCGTTCCGGGCCCCGCCGAGCGGGCCCCGGAACGACACCGTGGTCACGTAGATCTGCTGGCCGGCGGAGAGCCCGCTCGTGACCTGGGTCTTCCCACCCGAGGCCGGCCCCACGGTGACGGGCTGCGCGACCCGCTGCCCGGCCCGGTCGAGGGTGACGGCGGGTGCACCCCCGGCGTAGCTGATGGCCGCCGTGGGCACGACGACGGCGTCCTGGAGCAGGCGGACGATGATGGTGACGTCGGCGCTCGTGCCACCGTAGAGGCCGGTCGGGCTGCCGGTGACGTCCACCACCACCGGGAAGGACGAGACGCCCGACGTCGTGGTGGCGAGGAGCCCCACCGAGCCCACCGTGCCGTAGACGGGCGCCGTGGAGGTCGAGCCCGAGACGTTGACGTCGGCCTGGTCGCCCACCTGCACCTGGGAGATCCCGGAGCTGCTCACCGCGGTGTCCACGACGTAGGACCCCGTCGACACCAGGACGACCTGGGCCGCGGTCGAACCCGACGAGGAGGCGGTGGCCCCGCCACCCGAGGCGCCGGTCCCGGCCGCGGTGGTCCCGTTGGCCGTGGTGCCGTTCGGGGTGGGGCCCGACCCCGTGACCTGCTGCCCGACCGCCAGGTCGACCGAGGCGACGGTCCCGGAGATGGTGGCCGTCAGCGTGGCGTCGGCCACCGCGCCCTGCGCCGAGTCGACCTGCGTCTGGGCCGAGGCGATGTTGGCGTCGTCCAGGGCGATCTGGGCCGCCGTCGCCCCGCCGGACTGGTCACCGGCCAGCTGGGCCTGGTCGTCGGCCAACGTGGCCTGGGCCTGGGCCAGGGCGGCGTCGAGGGCGGTGGCGTCCAGCGTGGCCAGGGTCGCTCCGGCGGTGACCGCCTGTCCCGGGACGACGGCGACCGCCGTCACCCGTCCGGCCACGGCGAAGTCGAGGTCGGCCTGGCTGGCCGGCTCGACGGTGCCGGTGGCCGCCACGGTCTGGGTGATGGTGCCCGTCCCGACCGTCTGGACGCTGGTCGTGGTGGTGAGCCCGGTCGCCGCCGCCCCGGAGCTCCGGGTGGCCAGCCAGACGCCCAGGCCCGCCCCGGCCACCACCACCACCGTGGCGGCCACGGTCCAGCGGCGGACGCGCCCCGTGGCTTGCTCCGTGCCCTGTCGGTGTCGCACCCGGTCGGTACCTGCTCTCCCCGTGATGCCGGCGGCCACCCGCCGACGTCCACCCGACCGGACCGGCCAGGGGACTCCACGCATCAGAGTCCTGCCGCCTAAGGGAAAGGTAAGGCTCAGCTGGGAATTCCATGAAGATCGGCGGGGCGGCCGGTCCCCGGCCGTCGAACCCCGTGCCTAAGGTGAGGCCCACGACCCGGTGCCGCAGGGCGCGGCCCGGCGGGGCGCTCCCCGCCCACCGACCCCTCGGAGGTCCCCATGCGCTACGCCAACCTCGGTCGCACCGGCCTGCGGGTGTCCCGCCTGTGCCTCGGCATGATGAGCTACGGCAACGGCAGCGAACGTCCCTGGGTCCTCGACGAGACGGCCGCCGAGCCCATCGTCCGGAGCGCGGTGGAGGGTGGCATCACCTTCTTCGACACGGCCGACACCTACTCGAAGGGCGCCTCCGAGGTGGCCACCGGCCGCCTGCTGCCCAAGTACCTGAGTCGTGACGAGATGGTGGTGGCGACCAAGGTCTTCATGCCGATGACACCGGGGGAGAACGGTGGCGGCCTCTCGCGCAAGCACATCCTCTCGGCCATCGACGCCTCGCTGGCCCGGCTCGGCATGGAGTACGTCGATCTCTACCAGATCCACCG
This sequence comes from Acidimicrobiaceae bacterium, assembly GCA_027314705.1. Lineage (GTDB taxonomy): Bacteria > Actinomycetota > Acidimicrobiia > Acidimicrobiales > RAAP-2 > Bog-756. The sequence continues at coordinate 27,851 of DAHVAJ010000109.1, read as the reverse complement.
CTGGGACGGCCGGACGCCCATCGACGAGACCATGCAGGCCCTCCACGACGTGGTGCGGGCCGGCAAGGCCCGCTACATCGGCGCCAGCTCCATGTACGCCTGGCAGTTCGCCAAGGCCCAGCACACGGCCGACGCCCACGAGTGGACCCGGTTCGTCTCCATGCAGAACCACTACAACCTCGTCTACCGGGAGGAGGAGCGGGAGATGATTCCCCACTGCATCGACCAGGGCGTCGGCGTGATCCCCTGGAGCCCGTTGGCCCGCGGCGTCCTGGCCGGCAACCGGACGCGCTCGGGCGAGAAGCGGACGACGCGTTCGGGCACCGACACCTTCACCGACGTCCTCTACGGCCAGCCGACCGACTTCGACGTGGTGGAACGGGTGGCCGAGGTGGCCGCCGCCCGGGAGGTCCCCCCGGCCCAGGTGGCCCTGGCCTGGCTGCTCGGGCGCCCGGGCGTCACCGCGCCCATCGTCGGGGCCACCAAACCCGACCACCTGGCCGATGCCCTGGCCGCCGAGTCGCTCTCGCTCACCGACGACGAGGTGGCCCGGCTCGAGGAGCCCTACGTGGCCCACCCCGTGCTGGGCCACGTCTGACCGGTCCCGGCCCCCGGGCAGCCGACCGGGGTGGGCGGCGTCCCGGCGGCGTCCCGCCCGCCCGGGGCCCCGGGACGGCGGCCGGCCCTCCGGGAGCGAGTGTACGGTGCACCTGGGAGTACGGTGCACGTGGCCGGCCGGGCGACGACCGGGCGGAGGAGGAAGTGCCGTGAGCGGAACCACCAGCGGGCCACGGGACGGCGGCGGCGCCGGGCTGCCGGTCGCGGTCGACTTCCACTTCGACATCATGTGCCCCTACGCCTACCAGACCTCGCTCTGGATCCGGAACGTGCGGGCCGAGACCGGGCTGGCCGTGGGCTGGCGGTTCTTCAGCCTGGAGGAGATCAACCGGACCGAGGGCAAGAAGCACCCGTGGGAGCGGGAGTGGTCCTACGGGTGGTCGATGATGCGGATCGGGGCCCTCCTGCGCCGGCAGGACATGGACCTGCTCGACCGGTGGTACGCGGTGGCCGGCCGTGCCCTCCACGTCGAGGGGCGCAAGCCCCACCGGCCCGAGGTGGCCGAGGACCTGCTGGCCGGGATGGGCCTGGACCCGGCCCTGGTGCACCGGGCCATCGAGGACCCCACCACCGGCGACGAGGTCCGGACGGAGCACGACCTGGTCGTGGGCAAGGGCGGCTTCGGCGTCCCGACGCTCGTCTTCGACGACGGTCAGGCCCTGTTCGGCCCGGTCCTGATCGACCCCCCCGAGGGCGCGGCCGCCGTCCGACTGTGGGAGGTGGTGGCCGGCTGGCTCGAATTCCCCCACGTCTACGAGGTGCAGCGGCCCAAGGGCGCGGCGGACGTCGACGCCATCGCCTCCGCCTTCGCCGCCTACTTCGACGCACGGGACTGGGTCTCGGTGCAGCGCCCGACACCGTGACCGGCGCCGGGCCGTGCTGATCGTCGTCGAGCCCCTCGACGCCGAGGACCACGCCCTGCACGGCCACCCCGAACGGCCGTCCCGGATCGAGGCGGTGATGGCCGGCATCGGCGACCTCCACCTCGAGGGGGACCTCCTGGTCGTCGACGCCCCGCCGGCCCCGCTCGACCGCCTCCAGCGCGTCCACGACCCGGCCTACCTCGAACGCCTCCGTCTCCTGAGCGCCGAGGGCGGTGGCCCGCTCGACCCGGACACCTACGTCAGGCCGGGGTCCTGGGACGCCGCCCGTCGGGCGGCGGGGGCGGCCCTCGCCGCGGTCGAGGCGGCCCGGCTCCACGGGGCGCCGGCCTTCGTGCCCGCCCGTCCGCCCGGGCACCATGCCGTCACCGGGCAGGGCATGGGCTTCTGCCTGGTCAACAACGTGGCCGTGGCCGCCGCCGCCCTCGCCGACGCGGGCGAGCGGGTCCTGGTGGTGGACTGGGACGTGCACCACGGCAACGGGACCCAGGCCCTGTTCTGGGACGATCCGTCGGTCCTCTACGTCTCGACCCACCAGTGGCCCTCTTACCCCGGCACCGGCCGGTCGGACGAGGTCGGCGGCCCGGGTGCCCGCGGGTGGACGCTCAACGTGCCCCTGCCCCCCGGCGCCACCGGGGACGTGGTCCGCCGGGCCTTCGACGAGCTGGTGGCGCCGGTGGTCGAGGCGTTCGTCCCGACCTGGGTGCTGGTGTCGGCCGGCTTCGACGCCCACCGGGCCGACCCCCTGGCCGACCTGGCCCTCTCGGCCGGTGACTTCGCCGACCTGGCCGGCGTGGTCACCGAGTACGCGCCGCCGGGACGCCTGGTGCTCCTGCTGGAGGGGGGGTACGACCTCGGTGCCCTGCGCAGCTCGGTGGCGGCCACCCTCGGGCGCCTGGTGGGGGCCGCCCCCACCGGCGAGCCGCCCACCTCGGGCGGGCCCGGGACCGACCGGGTGGCCCAGGTGGCGGTCCGACGCTCGGCCGCCCTGGCCGCCGCCGACGGCTGAGCCGGTCGCCGACCGCTACGCTTTCCTCCGGCCCGAGGCGGTGTCCTCCCGGCCCCGACCCCTGACCCCCGACGACACCGAGGAGCTCGCCCATGGCCGACCAGACCGGGACCGCACCGGGCAACGTGGCGGCGGGTGTCGACGGCTCGGCCGACTCGGTGGCGGCCGCCCACTGGGCCGCCGAGCAGGCCGCGCGCACCGGCGCCCGGCTCGAGCTGGTGACGGCCTGGCAGTACCCGACCAGCTGGGGGACGGCCATCCCCCTGCCCGACGGCTTCGATCCCGAGGCCGACGCCCGGGCCCTCCTCGACCCGGTGGTCGACGAGGTGCGCGCCGCGCACCCCGGCCTCGAGGTCCACGGGCGCGTCGTCGAGGGCCACCCCTCCGAGGTCCTGACCGAGGCCTCCCGCCACGCCGGCCTCCTGGTCGTGGGCAGCCGGGGCCACGGTGCCTTCACCGGCATGCTCCTCGGATCGGTGAGCCGGCACTGCGTGGCCCACAGCTCCTGCCCCGTCGTCGTCTATCGGGCTCCCGAGCCGCCGGCCTGACCGAACCCCTCGAGGGCTCGACGGCAGTTAGAGTCCTCGCAGCCCCTGTGGACACCGGACGCTCGGGCGGTGATCGTGCAGCGGAAGGAAGCGACGTGAGGGTTCTGGTTCTCGGCGGTGACGGGTTCTGCGGGTGGCCCACGGCGCTGCACCTCTCGCAGGCCGGCCACGACGTGACCATCGCCGACAACCTGAGCCGGCGGTTCATCGACGTCGAGCTCGAGGTGGAGTCGCTCACGCCCATCCGCCCCGTCCACGAGCGACTGGCCGCGTGGAGGGAGCACACGGGCAAGGAGATCCGCTTCGTCAACCTCGACCTGGCCAGGGAGTACGACCGGGTCCTGGGCGTCCTCCTCGAGTCCCGTCCGGACGCCGTCGTCCACTTCGCCGAACAGCGCGCCGCCCCCTACTCGATGCGGAGCGCCAAGACGAAGCGCTACACCGTCGACAACAACGTCACCGGCACCCACAACCTGCTCGCCGCCATCGTCGAGACCGGACTCGACATCGCCGTGGTCCACCTCGGCACCATGGGCGTCTACGGCTACGGCTGGTCCGGATCGGCCCCCATCCCCGAGGGCTACCTGACCGTCCACGTCCCGACTCCCGAGGGCCAGCTCGAGCGAGAGATCCTCCACCCCGCCAACCCGGGTTCGGTGTACCACATGACCAAGACGCTCGACCAGCTCCTCTTCGCCTTCTACGCGAAGAACGACGGGGTCCGGGTCACCGATCTCCATCAGGGCATCGTCTGGGGAACCCAGACCCCCGAGACGGCAATCGACGAGCGACTGATCAACCGCTTCGACTACGACGGCGACTTCGGCACGGTGTTGAACCGGTTCATCATGCAGGCGGCCATCGGCCACCCGCTCACCGTGCACGGCACCGGCGGTCAGACCAGGGCCTTCATCCACATCCGCGACACCGTGCGGTGCATCGAGCTCGCGCTCGACGATCCGCCCGTCCGGGGGGAGCAGGTCTCGGTCTTCAACCAGGTGACCGAGACCTACCAGGTCCGGGCCCTCGCCGAGCTCGTCTCCCGGATGACCGGTGTCGAGATCGTCTACCTCCCGAACCCCCGGAAGGAGGCGGCGGAGAACGACCTCAACGTGACACGCGACCGGTTCTTGGCCCTGGGCCTCAACCCGACGACGCTCTCGGAGGGCCTCCTCGAAGAGACGCGCGAGATCGGTGTGAAGTATGCGAGCCGTGCGGACTTCAGCAAGATCGTGGCGAAGACCGTGTGGAGTGCCGGGATGGAGGTCTCCCCCGACCTGATGCGCTAGGCGCCTCCGCCCGGTGCGGGCCCCGACCGGCCGGAGCCCTCTCCGTCGGCGCCACCCGTCGGGTGGGACGGCCCGGCGCCCGCTCGGACCGGGCGGCGCCGAGGCCGGTTCACCAGGTGTCGATGCAGCTCCGCTTCTTGCCGGTGCGGGGCGCGGTGGGCGGCACGGCCCGGAGGGCCTCGACGATCCGCCGGCGGGTGTCGGCCGGATCGATGACGTCGTCGATTTCGAAGGCGGTGGCCACGTGGAGGGCCGTGCCGTGCTCGTAGGCCCGGGCCACCATGGTCTGGTAGAGGGACTCCCGTTCGGCCGGGTCCTCCACGGCGGCGAGCTCCCGTCGGAAGCCCAGCCGGACCGCACCCTCGAGTCCCATGCCCCCGAGCTCGCCGCTCGGCCACGCCACCGTGACCAGCGGGGTGCGGAAGCTTCCACCGGCCATGGCCTGGGCCCCGAGCCCGTACCCCTTGCGCACCACGACGGTGCAGAGGGGAACGGTGAGGCTGGCCCCCACCACGAACAGCCGGCTCACGTGGCGGACCTGGGCCGTGCGCTCGGCCTCGGGGCCCACCATGAAGCCGGGCGTGTCGCACAACGAGACCACCGGCAGATCGTGGGCGTCGCAGAGCTGGAGGAACCGGGCCGCCTTGTCGGCGCCGTCACTGTCGATCGCCCCGCCGAGCCAGGTCGGGTCGTTGGCGATGACCCCGAGGGGCCGGCCCTCGATGCGGACCAGCGCGGTGACCATGCCCGCGGCGAACCCGGCCCGCAGCTCGAGCACCGACCCGGTGTCGGCCAACAGGCCGAGCAGGCGGCGGATGTCGTAGGCCCGCAGGCGCTGCTCGGGCACCGCCGTGCGCAGGAGCCGCTGGTCGGCGCAGTCCCACTCGGCGACCGCTCCCTGGAAGTACGAGAGGTAGGCGCGGGCCAGCCGCACGGCGTCGCCGTCGTCTTCGGCCACGAGGTCGACGACGCCGTTGGGCACCTGCACCTCGAGCGGGCCCACCTCCTCGGGCCGACAGGTCCCGAGCCCGCCACCTTCGATCATGGCCGGGCCGCCCATCCCGATGGAGGAGCCCTCGGTGGCGATGATGACGTCGCAGCACCCGAGGAGGGCGGCGTTGCCGGCGAAGCACCAGCCCGAGACCACCCCCACCAGGGGGACCAGCCCGCTGAGGCGGGCGAAGAGGGCGAAGGCCTGGGTGTCGAGCCCGGTGATGGTGGCGTAGTCGGTGTCCCCCGGCCGGCCGCCCCCACCCTCGGCGAAGAGGACGACCGGCAGCCGGAGCCGCTCGACGAGCTCGAAGAGGCGGTCCTTCTTGCGGTGGTTCTGCTGGCCCTGGGTGCCGGCCAGCACCGTGTAGTCGTAGGAGACCACCGCGCACCGGGACCGTTCGTCGGAGAACGTGCCGCCGTTGACCCGGGCCGTGCCGGCGACCAGCCCGTCGGCCGGGGTCCGCTCGATGAGCTCCTGCTCGCTGCGCCGGCCCCGCTGGGCGGCGACGGCGAACCCGCCGTACTCGGTGAAGCTCCCCGGGTCGCAGAGGTCGTCGAGGTTCTCCCGGGCCGTGCGCCGGCCCCGCTGGTGCCGGCCGGCGACGGCGTCGGGCCGGGCCGCGTCGAGCAGGAGGGCCCGCCGGGCCAGGAGCTCGGCCAGGTCGGGACGGACCGCGTCGGGGTCCTCCGCCGGGGACGGACCGGCCGCCGGCGCCGGGCCGGCCCCGGCCTCGAGCTCGCAGAGCAGGTCCCCGGCGGCCACCAGGTCCCCGACCGCGACGGCCAGGGACCGGACCGTCCCGGAGACCGGCGTGGCCACGACGTGCTCCATCTTCATCGACTCGAGCACGACCAGGGCGGTGCCGGCGGCCACCGACTCACCGGGCGTCACCGGCAGGTCGACGACCGTCCCCTGGAGGGGGGCCTCCACGCCGGTGACCTGGCCCGGCTCGTGCCCGGACCCGGTCGGGACGGCGGCGGCCACGTCAGGCCGTGGGCATGGGGAAGATGCTGGGCTCCCCGGCGCAGGCGGTCACCGCCGCGGCGCGCTGATCGGCCGACTGGGGGGTGAAGGCCTGCGCGGCGGCGAGCGCCGTGGTGAGCACGCCGGTGTCGCCGGGCGTGCACACGGCGTGGACGCCGGGCACCGAGAGGGCGAAGGCGATCCCCCGGGCCACGTCGGCCGGCGCCGTGTAGGGCTCGTACCAGGTGGTGGCCGTCGGCGTCCGACCGGTCCAGGGCCGGGCGGCCACCGCCTTGATGGCCATGACCCCGACGTCGCGGCGGGCCGCCTCCTCGAGGAGGGCCTCGGCGTCCCGGCGGTAGTCGGCGTCGGACCACAGGCGGGGGTTGACCGGGAACATCACGGTGTCGAGGTCGTACCGGCGGAGGGCCTCGCGGTGGGCGGCCGGGGCGGTCATCTCGTGGCCGGTGATGCCGACGAACCGGCACAATCCCTCGTCCCGGGTGGCCAGGACGGCCTCGACGGCCCCGGCCCGGGCGTCGAGCTCGGCGAGGTCGGTGACGGCGTGCAGCTGGTAGAGATCGAAGGTCTCGCAGCGCAGGAGGGTGAGGGACTCCTCGAGCTGGGCGCGGACCCCGTCGGGGCGGTGGCGGAGGGTCTTGCAGGCCACGAAGAGCCGCTGGCGGACGGGCGCGAGGAGGGGGCCGAGCACCGCCTGGGCCCGCCCGTACTGAGGGGCCACGTCGAGGTGGTTGACCCCGGCGTCCAGGGCCGCTCCGAAGGCGGCGGCAGCGGCGGCGCGGTCGCCGTCCCAGAAGGCGGCGCCGCCCAGGACGGCGAGTGAGGAGTGGTGCCCGGTACGGCCGAGGCGGCGGCGTTCCACGGACCCACCGTAGTGCGAGCCGGTCCGGCCCTCAGGGAGCGGCGGCGGCGTCCCCGGCCGCGTCCCGGGCCGCCTCCCAGGCCGCGAGCATGGTGCCGAAGTGCAGTGGGTTGTAGATGTCCTCCTCGTAGGACCAGTGCCCGCCGCCCGCGTACTTGAGGAGGGTGAAGTTGTACTCCTGGTGCACGGAGCCGTCCCCCGGGTCGCGCATGCGGTTCCACACCTGGCAGACCACCCAGCCCCGCTCCTCGTCGATGAGCGACCACTCGATGGGGAACTCGGGCATCTCGCTGCCCGGGTACGTCGTCATGGTGGCCGTGATCCACTCCAGGATGGCCTGGCGTCCGTGCATCCGTCCGTAGACGTGCTCGACGTACTCGGCGTCCTCGGTGAACAGGTCGGCCCACGGCCGCCAGTCGCCGCTCGCCCCGGAGGTCGCCGCCACCCGCTGGTACTCGGCGAACGCCCCTTCGAGCTCCCCGCGACTCCACTGCGCCATGACGTCGGACCTCCCCGTCGACCCCGGTGGGCCGGGCCCCAGTGTGCGACGCCCCGCCCGGCGGGTCAACCGCGGCGGCCGTTCCGGCCCGCCGCGACCCGTGGCCGTAGCATGAGGGTCGACCCGTCCGAGGAGGCCGAGCGAGTGCACGCTGCATGGCGAGTCCTGAGCCCCGACGACCGCGACCCGGCCGTCTCCTCCGAGGAGGTGGTCCGCCTCATCGACCTGGCCGGCACCTCCACGGGGGCCGCCTACGGCCGCAGCGACGTGGTCGAGGCCCTCCATGACCGTGAGCCGGCCGCCGTGGCCGTGGCCGCCGACGGGACGCTGGCCGGTGTGGCCGTGGCCCAGGTGGCCGGGGCCGACGCCCACCTCCTCGCCCTCGCCCTCCACCCGGACTGGCGCCACCAGGGGATCGGCTCCGCCCTCCTGCGCCAGCTCGACCAGGAGATCATCCACCGGGGGGCGTCCCGGCTGGTGGCCGTGGTCCGACCCGGCCAGGTCGGCGAGGACGCCTTCGCCAACCAGGGATTCACCCGCACCGACGGGCTCCACCTCTACGCCCGCGACGCGTCGATGGTCCCTTCGGAGCTCGAGGTGGTCGAGCGGTTCGGCGGCCACGTCCCCCCCGACGGCCTGTGGGAGTCCCTGCTCGGCTTCTCGACGGCCAAGGAGCTCCTCGAGCGCCGCGTCGTCGCCCCGCTGGGCCACACCGGCCTGGCCGACCAGCTCGGGCTCCGGCCGCCGGGCGCCGTCCTCCTCTTCGGCCCGCCCGGCACGGGCAAGACGTCGTTCGCCCGGGCGATGGCGTCACGGCTCTCGTGGGCCTTCGTCGAGCTCCATCCGTCCCTCCTCGGCCAGGGCGTGGCCGGCGCCCGGGCCCTGCGCGACGCCCTCGACGAGCTCTCCCGGGTGGACCGCCTGGTCTGCTTCATCGACGAGGCCGACGAGATCGCCTCCGACCGGACCGGACGCCCGGAGAGCCAGCCCCTCGTGAACGAGCTCCTGAAGGCCGTGCCGGTGTTCAAGGACCGTCCCGACCGGCTCATGGTCATGGCCACCAACTCGATCGCCGCCATGGACCCGGCCCTCCTGCGGCCGGGCCGGTTCGACCTCATCATCCCGGTGGGCCCGCCCGACGAGGCGGAGCGCACCGAGCTGGCGGCGGCGTTCGTGCCGGCCGGCGACGCCGCCGAGGTGGCCCGCCGCACCGACGGCTTCACGCCGGCCGACTTCGCCCTCGTGGCCCAGCGCTCCGCCCAACGGGCCTTCGACCGGGCCCTCGGGGGTGGGGTGGCCGAGATCGGCGGCGAGGACGTGCTGGCGGCGGTGGCCGAGACCCGTGCGTCGGTGAACCCGGTGGCCGCCGGGCAGTTCGCCACCGAGGCCGAACGGTTCGCCCGGCGGTGACGGCCCCCGGCCACCGGTCCGTCGGGACGTCCCGGAGCGGTCAGCCTCCTCCCCGCAGCTCCTCCCAGCGGGCGGCCAGGACGGCGGAGTCGCCGTCGAGCTCGACCAGCTTTCGGCGCGACGTGGGGCCCGCGGCGATGCGGACGCTCCGGGCGGGCAGTCCGAGGGCCGCGGCCAGGGCCCGGACCACGGCCCGGTTGGCCCGGCCGCCTTCGGCCGGCTCGGCCACGGCCACCACCAGCGCCCCGTCGTGGTCGCCCCCGACGGCCGGCCGTGACGACCGGGGCCGGACGTGCACGCTCCGCCGCACCCCGTCCACGGGCCCACGCTAGATCGGGACCGTGGCCGACCGCGAGCTCGTCGTGCTGGGGTCGGCCAGCCAGACGCCGACGCGACACCGCAACCACAACGGCTACCTCCTGCGGTGGGGCGCCCGCTCGGTCCTCGTCGACCCGGGCGAGGGCACCCAGCGTCAACTCCTCCTGGCCGGGGCGTCACCGGCGGCCATCCACCACATCTGCATCACCCACTTCCACGGCGACCACTGCCTCGGGCTGCCGGGCGTCCTCCAGCGCCTCTCCCTGGACCGCCTCCCCCACCCCGTCGAGGTGCTGTACCCGGCGGACGGCCAGGTCTACTTCGACCGCCTGCGCCGGGCCTCCGTCTACCAGGACCAGCTCGACGTGCGCGCCGTGCCGGTGGCCGACGACGGCCGGGCCGCCGCCGGCCCGGACTTCGTCGTGGAGGCCCGCCGGCTCGACCACGAGCCCACCACGTTCGGCTGGCGGGTCGTGGAGCCCGACGGCCGCCACTTCCTCGCCGACCGGCTGGCCGCCGTCGGGGTCCGCGGCCCGGACGTCGCCCGCCTCCGGGACGCGGGTGTGCTCGAGGTCGACGGCCGGACGGTGGCGCTGGCCGAGGTCAGCGAGCCCCGGCCCGGCCAACGGGTGGCCTTCGTCATGGACACCGGGATGTGCGAGGCGGCGGTGGCCCTGGCCGACCGGGCCGACCTGGTGGTCTGCGAGGCCACCTTCGCCGGCGCCGACGCCCGCCTGGCCCGCCGCTACCGCCACCTGACGGCGGGCGATGCCGGGCGCATCGCCCGGGACGCCGGGGCCCGGCGGCTCCTCATCACCCACTTCTCGCAGCGCTACCCCGACGCCAGGGTCCTGCTCGACGAAGCGGCCGCCGTCTTCTCCGACGTGGTGGCCGCCGAGGACCTCCTGCGGGTGCCCGTCCCTCCCCGCCGGCGCTGACCGGTCCGGGCCGGTGGCTCGGGGACCAGGGCTCAGGGCTCGGGGACCAGGACCACCGGGACGTCGAAGGCGGCCCGCCGGGTGGCCCGGCGCAGGGCGGCCAGGACCGGCCGGCCCAGCAGCAGGACGAGGCCGGCGTTGGTGAGGGCCCGGGGGATGTCGAAGCCCAGCGAGGTGGTGAGGTCGAACAGGAAGAAGCTGTGGAGGTTGTGGACCAGACCGGCCCCCGCCACGTAGGAGAAGGTCGTCGTGGTGCCCGCCCCGAACGGCCAGAACCACAGGTTGAGGAGGGTCCCGTAGGCGATGCCCGAGACGGCGGCGTAGCCGGCCAGCATCCCGAGCTCGGTCCGGCCCCGGGCGGCCGGGAGGCAGCCGGCACCGAAGCCCATCCAGGCCGCTCCGAACATCTGGAAGGGCAACCACGGGCCGACCCCGCCCGTGACCAGGGCCGAGGCGGCCAGGGTCACCGCCCCGAGCACGAAGCCGAACCCCCGGCCGAGGACCCGGCCCGAGGGGATGAGCAGGAAGAAGACGGGCTCGAAGCCGGCCACGCCGGGGCTCGGGACCCGAAGGGCGGCCCCGCAGGCGGCCAGGATCCCGAGCAGGGCGACGCCCTTGGCGTCGAGGGTGCCTTCGCCCAGCTCGGCCAGGACCACGGCCAGGAGCAGGGGCAGCACGGCGAGGAAGACCCAGGGGGCGTCGGCCGCGTGGGCCTGGGCCGTCGGCGCCTGGCCGTGGAGCACGAAGGGCCACAGGAAGGCGGCCGCCCCGACCAGCGAGGTCAGCCCGACGAGGGTGCCGCCGCGCCGCCCGAGCGGCAGGGCCCGGGTGCCGGGCCGTTCAGCCACGGGTCCCGCTCCCGGCCAGCGCACCGCGCACCTCGTCGACCGTCAGCCACGGCTCCGGGGCCAGCACCTTGGCCACCTGGGGGGCGAAGATCGGCGAGTGGCAGATGACGTCTCGGGCGGGGCCGTCGGCCACCACCTCGCCCTCGGCCAGCACCACCGTCCGGGTGGCCACCCGCGCCACCAGCTCGACGTCGTGGGTGGCCACGACGACGGCGTGCCCGGCGGCGGCCAGCCCGGCCAGCTGGCCGACCAGACGCTCCTTGGCCCGGTAGTCGAGCCCCCGGGTCGGCTCGTCGAGGAGCACCAGCGGTGGCGCCGGCGCCAGCACCACGGCGAGGGCGAGGGCCAGGCGCTGGCCCTCGGAGAGGTCACGGGGGTGGCGGCCGGGCGGCAGGCCGGGCACCAGGCGGTCCAGCACGCCGGCCGACGTGCCCGGAACCAGCCCGGTGTCGTGGTCGGCCGCCGCGCACTCGTCGGCCACGGACTCGCCGTAGAGGAGCACACCGGCGTCCTGGGGGACGAGGCCCACCCGGGCCACGAGCTCCCGCGGGGTCAGCCCGGCGGGGTCGACCCCGCCGACCAGGACGCGGCCGGCGTCGGGTCGGCGTACCCCGGCGAGCTGACCGAGGAGGGTCGACTTCCCCGAGCCGTTGCGCCCCATGACGGCCACCACCTCCCCGGCCGCGACGGCCACGTCGACGTCCTCGAGGGCACGGACCGCACCGAAGCGCACCGTGACCCGCTCGAGCCGGCCGGCCGGTCCCCCCCCCGCCCCGGGCACCGTCACCGGCGGTCGGGGAACCGCCCCGGCCAGGCGGTCGCGCAACGGCCCGGCCACACGGCGGGCGTCCCGCACCGACAGCGGGAGCGGCCGCCAACCGGCCAGACGCCCCAGCTCCACGAGGGGCGGTGCCACCGGCGAACCGACCATGATCTCGTCGGCCGGGCCGATCTCCAGCGGCCCGCCCCGTCCGGGCACGAGGACGACCGTGTCGGCGAACGGGAGCACCCGCTCGAGCCGGTGCTCGGCCAGCAGCACGGTGAGCCCGAGGTCGTGGACGAGTCGGGTGAGGGAGGCCAGCACCTCCTCGGCCGCGGCCGGGTCGAGGGCCGAGGTGGGCTCGTCGAGCACGAGGACCCCGGGTGAGGCGGTGAGGACGGCGCCGATGGCCACCCGTTGCTGCTGGCCTCCCGAGAGCGACCGGAGCGGGCGGTCGCGCAGGTCGTGGAGGCCGAGGAGGTCCAGGGTGTCCTCGACCCGCCTGCGCATCACGTCGGGGGCGAGGCCCAGGTTCTCCATGGTGTAGGCCAGCTCATCCTCGACCACGTCGGTGACGAAGGAGGCGGCCGGGTCCTGGCCGACCATGCCGACCACGTCGGCCAGCTCACGGGGCGGGACGTCCCGGGTCGAACGTCCGGCCACGCGCACCTCGCCGGCCAGCCGGCCGCCGGTGAAGTGCGGGACGAGCCCGTTGACCGCCCGGAGCAGCGTCGTCTTGCCGGAGCCGGTCGGACCCACGACCACACACAGCTCCCCCTCCCCCACGACGAGGTCGACACGGTCGAGGGTCGGAACCTCGGCACCGTCGTAGGTGAAGCTGACGTGGTCGAAGCGGATCACGCCGCCCTCCCGTCGCTCCGGGCGGCGGCCGGCTCGCCGCGGGACCGGTCGGTCGGGACGGAGCGGTCCGGGCGCCGCTCCACCGGGGCGACCACCGCGGGCAGGAGGCCGGCGAGCAGCCCGACGGTCGGGAGCAGCGGCAGGGCCGGGGCCGTGAGGGGATAGGCCGCGAAGGTGAGGCCGGGGGTCCCGACCACCGAGGCCACCACCAGCGCCCCGAGGGCGGCCACCCCCGAGCCGGCCACCAGCCACTCGGGCGCCCCCCAGGGGTCGGGCCGGTACCGCGTCCGCAGGGTGCGTCGGCCACGGGCGGCGAGTCCGCCGGCGACCAGCCCCGCCCCGAGGACGACGAAGGGCACGCCGCCGGCCGGGAGGGAGCCGGGCACGAGCAGTCCGTAGACGCCGGCCACCACCAAGAGCAGTCCGAGCGCCGTGCCCCCCGACGCCGCCCGGCGTGCGGCCGGTGCCAGCGACGCTCGACGGCCGTAGCCGCGGGCGTCCATCGACGCCGCGAGCTGGAGCGAGCGGTCGAGGGCGGTCTCGAGGACGGGGACGGCCATCCCCCGCAGGCCGGCCACCCCCCGCACCGGCCGTCCCCGGAGCCGCCGGGCGGCCCGGACCTCCCCCACGGCCACCACCAGCTCGGGGGCGAAGGCCAGCGTCACGGTGACCGCCACCCCGGCCTCGTAGAGGACGGGAGGCAGGCAGCGCAGCAGCCGGTAGGGGCTGGCCAGGGAGTTGGCCGCGCCGAAGCAGACCAGCACCACGGCCAGCCGGAGACCCTCGACGGCCGCCTGGAGCACGGCTTCGGCCGTCACCGGGCCGCCGACGCTCACGCCGCGGGCCCACGAGGGCAGGGGCACGTGGGGCAGCGTGACCAGGACGTGGCCCGGGAGGCGGTTGCCGAACAGGACCTCGAGGACCACGCGGAGGACGATGACCACGGCGCCCACGCGCACGAACACCACGAGCGAGCGCGACCACGGGGCGTCGGTGCGGCGGGCCGCCACCACGAAGGCGGCCACGGCCGCCACCAGGAGGAGGAGGAGCGGGTTGGTCGTCCGGGTGGCCGCTCCGGCCAGGCACGCCGCCCACAGCCACCAGGCCGCCGGGTGCAGTCCACGGCGGCCGGCGGTCGCGGCCCAGGGCCACCTCACCGGGCCGGCGGCCGGCGTCGCCAGCGCACGCCGGCCGCGACGGCCAGGCCCACCACGAGGGCGCCGCCGACGACCAGGGGTACCGGCCCGGGGCCGGAGGACGCCGCGGCCGACGTCGCCCGGAGGGCGGCCAGTCCGGGCGAGACGGGACGTCTCCGTCCGGACGGCGCCGTGGTCGGGGAGCCGCCGCTGGACGCCGTCGGCGCGGTGGTGGCCGTGGTGGCGGTGGTCCCGGTCCCGGTGCCCGACGGAGTCGGTACCGCGGCCGGCCCCGACGACGGGCCGGCGGGCGGTGGGGCCGTGGTGGCCGCGGCCCCGGGCACGATGGCCGGAGCCGCCGCCGGCGCCGTGGTGGGCGCCGGCCCCGGTGCCACCGCGGCCGGCGGGCAGAGGGCGGCGTAGTCGGGCGCCGAACGGGGCGGGGGGTCGCCGGCCCTCCCGGTGCCCGGGTCCTGGAACCGCCACCCCTCGACGTCGCCGGTGGCCACCGGGGCGAACGCGCCGGTGGTGGCGTAGGTCCAGGACGGCTGGGACGCCGACGCCGTGAAGTAGGACCAGTAGAGGTACCCGTTGGCCACCGTCTGCCCGCATCCCGACGCCGGCACGCCCCCGATGGAGCAGAGCAGGCCGCTCGAGTCGTAGGTGGGGGCGGCCAGGTGCTCCTGGGCCACGAAGGCGGCCAGCGCCTCGTACCCGCTGTCGTCGGTCGGTACGGTGACGCAACCGCTGACGGTGCCGACGGTACCGCCGAAGTCGACGACGAAGGCCACGCCCACGTCGGTGGCCGCCCCGGCGACGTCGGCCAGCGAGCGCAGGACGAGGGGCCCACCCAGGGCCAGCGCCGCCGCACCCGCGGCCGAACAGCAGGTCAGCCCGGCCAAGTGCCGCCCCCGGGGCCGGCGGCTCGGTCGGGGTGCGGTCACCCGGCCGCCGCGGCCGACTCGCCGGCCATCCCCACCACCGGCGCGCCGCCCGCCTCGGACAGCGGTCCCCCGGCGAAGCGGGCCGAGCCGTAGGCGAAGATCCCGCCGTCACTGGCCACCAGCCAGTAGCCGTGCCCGTCGGGGGTGGCGGCCATGCCCACCACCGGCCGGTCGAGGGTCTGCCCGCCGGCCGAGCCGAAGAAGCCGGCCGGGCCGTAGGCGAAGACCCCGCCGTCGGCCGACGTCACCCAGTAGGCGCCACCGGGGCCCGACGCGGCCGCCGCCGTCGAGATCCCCAACGACGGACCGCCGGTGAAGACGGCCAGCACCGGCGCGGCGCCGACGGGCGTGGCCGCGCCGGAACACGAGGACGTCCCCCCGACGACCGGCGCGGCGCACAGTTCCGAGGAGCCCTCCGTGAAGGTCACGGTGCCGGTCGGCCCGCCGGCCGGCGACCCGACCAGGCCCACGGTGGCCGTGTACGTGGCGGGCGCCCCGGGGGCGGCCCCGCCCGGCGGCACCGAGACCGTCACCGCCGTCGACCGGAAGGGCAGGGCGACGTCGGCCAGCCCGGGCAGGGCCTGGTAGGTGGCGAGCAGGTCGGGACCGGGCACCCCGGGGAACGTGAAGGCGCCGCTGCCGGGTCCGGACAGGACCTGGAACGAGGCGAGCGAGGTGACCGGCGTCCCCCCCGGTTGGACCAGGCTCGGATCGACGGCCGGGACGCCGAGGGCGGCGAGGGCCTGGGCCACCAGGCCGGTCGAGTCCGGGTCGCTGGTGTTCGTCGGGTAGTAGCCCCACCCACCGTCGGGGTTCTGGTTGGTCCGTAGGAACCCGAGGGCGGCGGTGAGGGCGGACGGCGCGGCGCCCTCGGCGGCCAGGCCCAGGACGGCCAGGGCGGTCGAGTTGGTGTCCGGGCCCGCGTAGTTGGCGGGCGCCCCGTTGCAGGGGTTGGACGCGGTCAGGTAGCTCGTCCACCCGCCGCCCGGACACTGCTGGGCGGTCAGCCACGCCTCGGCGGCCGTCACCGTGGCCCCCGTGGTCACCCCGGCCGCGGCCAGCGCGGCGAGGGAGAGCCCCTGGCGGTAGGCGCCGTCGTAGGTGGGATCCGACGTGCCGAACAGACCGGCGTCCGAACCGGCCGTCAACTGGGTGGCCTCGAGCCGGGCCACCAGGTCCGTCCCACCGAAGGTGCGCGGGTCGACCCCGAGGGCGTGGGCGTCGAGCACGAGCAGGGCCAGGGCGCCGGGCTGGTCCACGCCGCCGACCTGGACGTAGTCGTTCACGTGGGCGGCCAGGTAGGCCAGCCCCTGCTGGGCCACCGGCGTGTCCGTCCCCGCCGATGCCAGGGCCAGCACGGCGTTGGCCGTGGCCGAGTCGTCGGGCTGCCCGGGGGTGGTGGCCGACGGGATGGCGCCGCCGGGGCCGAACTGGCCGGCCAGCCACAGGGCGCCGGCGCGGGCGGACAGGGCCGCCGAACCGGGAAGACCCGGCGCGGCGGTGGTGTGCGGGGCCGGCGTGGCCGCGGCCGACGGTGCCGCGTCGACCGTGGCGACCAGGCACGCCCCGAGGGCTGCCGACGCCAGGAGGCGGGTGAGGGACATGGGCTCGGCTCGCTTTCCGGGGCGACGACCCCGGAGACCGTTGCGGCGAGTCTCCGCCCGGCGACCGAGCCCGTGCCGCGTTCTCGACGGTCAGGACTCAACGGCGCAGCAGGGCGGTATCCCGACTCGTGACCCCCGTGCGGGCGCCACCTACGGTTGCGGACCAGTGCCGGAATTCGACCGGCTTCCCCGACCAGCTGCGTGTGGTGAGGGGACCGACCCTAGCAGGACGGGGGGCGCCGCACCCGGGCCCACCCCGGCGTGGCCTCCACCGGCACCGGTCACCGGTCCGCGCCGGAAAGCCACCCGGCCGTGGCGTCGGCGGTGCACGCCGCGGTGTCGCCGGTGGCCCGGGCGGCGCCGTACCGCTCGACCAGCGACACGACGGCGGCGCCGGCGGCGCGGGCCCGGGCCCCGGCGGCCGGGTCGACCCGGCCGGCCACCACCAGGACCGGGACGCCGGACGAGCCGGCCCCGGCGAGCACACCGCCGACGACCTTGCCGGCGAAGGAGCTCCCGTCGAGCGCTCCCTCGCCGGTGGCCACCGCGTCGGCGCCGGCGAGGGCGGCGGGCAGGCCGACGACCTCGGCCACGAGCTCGTACCCCGAACGCAGCTCGGCTCCGAGCACGGCGAGGGCGCCCCCGAGCCCGCCGGCCGCCCCCGCCCCGGCGAGCGCGCGCACGTCGACCCCGTAGCGGCCCTCGTACCGTTCGGCCACGCGGGCCAGCCGGTCGGCGAGCTCGGCCACCTCCCCCGGTCCGGCACCCTTCTGCGGAGCGAAGTGCACCGCCTCGGCGAAGGCCACGTCGACGTCGCACGCGGCGAGCACGGTGGCGCCCCCGAGCCCTCCGGCCGCCTCCACCGCCTCGAGCGCCCCGAGCCCCCCGTCGGTGCTGGCCGAGCCCCCGAGCCCGACGACCACCGTGCCGCCCGCACCGACGGCCCGGGCCGCGGCCACGAGCAGTTCGCCCGTCCCCCGCGACGTGGCCGCCCGCGGGTCGTTCGCCGTCGGCCCACCGGCCAGCACCAGCCCCGAGGCCCGCGCCGACTCGACCACGGCCGTCCGGGCCCGGCTCCGCCAGGCGGCGGCCACCGGGACGCCGAGCGGTCCGCACACCGTGGTCCGGTGGAGGTCGGGGAAGAACCGGGCGCAGACGTCGAGGAGCCCCTCGCCCCCGTCGGCGAGAGGGACGACCTCCGCCTCCCACCCGACGGCGGCGGCCCCGCCGGCCATGGCCGTCGCCACCTCGATCGCCGTGGCCGTGCCCCGGAACTTGTCCGGGGCGGCGACGAGGACGGGCATGGCGGCGACCCTACCGAGGCCGCCGCCGGCCCGGGCGACGGCCGGCCGGCCGGGCCCGGTGCGACCGGCCGTCCGCCCGACGTCGCGTGTCATGTAATCTAGTAATCAGACGAGCAGGACCCGGCCACGGTGCCGGGTCGGGCGAGAGGAGCACGACCATGCGACACGCACACGGACCGGGGGGGCGTCGGCCCCGTGCCGAGGAGGCCCCCTCCACCGAGGAGCTGGCCGGGTGGCTGGCCGGGCGCCTGCCCGGCACCTGGTTCGAAGGGCCCCCCGACGTGGTCGTCGACCGGGACGAGATCCTGGTCGTGGGCCGGGTCGCCGCCGGCGACCTCCCCGCAGGGTCCGAGGCCGAGGTGGCCGCGGCCGAGGCCGGGCGGGTCACCCGCTTCCGGGAGGAGACCCGGGAGGCCCGCATGGCCGTGGCCCGCGAGGCCGAGCACCACTTCGGGCGCCACGTGGCCTGGGGGGCCGAGGTCGGGGGCACCCGGCAGGTCTTCACCACCGCCTCCGTGCCGGTCATGACCCGGCTCCGCCAGCCCGAACGACTCGTCCTCGACACCCTGGTCGACGCCGGCGTGGCCCGGAGCCGGTCCGACGCCCTGGCCTGGTGCGTGCGCCTGGTGGGCAGCCACGCCGACGAGTGGCTCGAGGAACTGCGCGCCGCCATGGCCTCGGTGGAGACCGTGCGCCGACGGGGGCCGGCCGCCTGACCGGCGGCCGCGGGGACCCGGACCGCCGGGGGCCGGGTCCACCGGGGTCAGCCGCGAGCGGCGGCGTAGGCGGCGCGGACGGCGGCGCGGTCGACGCCCGGTCCGGGCTCGACCGTCACCCCACCGCCGAGCCCCCAGGCCCGCTGGATGTCCGCCGGCGGGCGGGCGTGGAGGGTGGCGGCGGCCTGGACGCAGGCGCCGGTGGCCACGGCCTCGCCCACGGCGGGCAGGACGAGGGGGCGACCGGAGAGATCGGCCACCACCCGGCGGTACGCCGCAGAGCGGGCCCCGCCACCCAGCAGGACGAGCGGACCGGGGGCGATGGGTGTCGTCGAGGCCAGGGCGTCGAGGGCGTCGAGCAGTCCGCAGACCACCCCTTCGACGGCGGCCCGGGCCAGGTCCTCACGGGCCACGTCCCCTCGCAGTCCGCGCACCGACCCGGTGGCGGTGGGACGGTCGGGCGTGCGCTCGCCGTCGAAGTACGGGACGAGGACCACCCCGCCGGCCCCGGACGATCCGGCGAGGGCGAGGGCGTCGAGCCCGGCGGCGTCCACCCCCAGGAGGCGGGCCACCGCGTCGGTCACACGGGTGGCGTTGAGTGTGCACACGAGCGGGAGGAACCGCCCGTCGGCCGATGCGAAGCCGGCCACGGCCCCCGACGGGTCCGCCGTGGGCCGGTCGGACACCAGGTAGACGGTCCCGGAGGTCCCGAGGGAGAGGCACGGCCGACCGGCATCGAGGGCCAGGGCCAGGGCCGCGGCCATGTTGTCGCCCGTGCCCGGTCCGACCACCGTCCCCGGGGCCAGCCCCAGGGTGGCGACCGCCTCGGGGGACACCCCGCCGGCCGCCTCGGTCGGCCCGAGCACCTCCGGGAGCCGGTGGGCCCACGGTCCGGCGCCCACCACGGTGTCCAGCAGCTCGGGCAGCCACCGCCCGTCGGCCGGTGAGTAGTACCCGGTGCCCGAGGCGTCGCCGCGGTCGGTCACCGCCCGCCCGCCGAGACGGAGGGTCAGCCAGTCGTGCGGCAACAGGACCCGACGGGTGGCAGCCAGCACGTCGGGTTGGTGGGCGGCCACCCAGGCCAGCTTGGTCACGGTGAAGGCGGCCACCGGCACCGACCCGGTGCGCCGGGCCCACTCGGCCGGACCGAGCGCCTCGACGAGCGCCGTCGCCTGCGGCGCCGACTCGGTGTCGTTCCACAGCTTGGCCGGACGGAGGACCCGATCGCCGCGGCCGAGGAGGACCATGCCGTGCTGTTGGCCGGCCACCGACACCGCGGCCACGTCGTCGGTCCGAGCGCCGGAGGGGCCCAGCGCGGCGCCGACGGCCTCGGCCAGCGCCAGCCACCACGCCTCCGGGTCCTGCTCGCTCCGGGGCGGACCCACCGGGGGGTGGGGGGCAGAACCGGCGGCCACCAGCGTCCCGTCGTCGGCGTCACGCACCTCGACCTTGGTGGACTGGGTCGAGCTGTCGGCTCCGAGCACGAGCGGCACGCCGGCCCCTACCCCGTCCGGGTCCGGCCCGCCGGGCCGCCGCGGACGTCGACGTCCAGGGTGGCCACGGTCGAGGCGGCGTCCCAGGCCACCTCGAGCCGGTAGGGCCCCGGCTCGCGCCACCAGCCACCGTCCCGGCGGACGTCGAGCGTGGCCAGGTCGAACGGCAGGCGCACCACGGCGCGACCCCCGGCCGGCAGCGTCACCCGACGGAAGCCGACCAGCCGGCGGGCGGGCCGGTCGACCGCCGAGTCGGGACGTCCCCCGAAGAGGAACAGCACGGTCGCCCCGGGGCGGTCGCCCCCGTTGGTCACCTCCGCCTCGACGGTGCCGACGCCGTCGCCGACCGGGACGGCGACCTGGACCGAGGCCGGGTCCACCACCCAGGTCGTGTACCCCAGCCCGAAGCCGAACGGCCGCGCCGGCGCCGTCCCGTCGCGGTCGAGCTTCCACTGGCCGTGGAAGAGGTCGTAGTCGGCGGTGTCGGCATCGGGGTCGAATGCCACGAGGTCGGCCTCGTCCGCCGGCAGGGCGAACGGGAGCCGGCCGCCGGGCTCGGCGGCACCGGTCAGGAGATCGGCCAGGGCCCGGCCGCCCTCCATCCCCGGGTACCACACCAGCAGGGTGGCCGGCACCTCCTCGAGCCACGGCGCCACCACGGCCGAGCCCCCCATCACCACGGCCACCGTCCGCGGGCAGACGGAGGCGACGGCCCGCACCAGGACCTCGTCACCCTCGGACAGCCGGAGCGAGCGCCGGTCCCCTCCCGGGGCGAAGGCGCCGCCGTCCGGGTTCGGGGACGGACCGGCCGCCGGGGCCGGTGTCCATCCCTCGGGTGCGGTCGACGCCGGCACCGGGCCCGGCGGTGCCGACGGGTCGGGCGGGGATGGGAAGCGCGTCGCCATCGACGCGGACGTCCCGACGTCGACGAACTCGCCCTCGTCGGCCCGCGTGCAGCCCACCACGACCACGGCGAGGTCGGCGCCGGCCGCCACCCTCGCGTCGTCGGTGGCGTGCACGACCTCCGCCCTCGGGAAACCCTCCCGCAGCCCGTCGAGCAGCGTGACCACTTCGGGCGGGTAGACGTCGCTCGACCCGCCGTCGCCCAGGTTGGGTACGGCGGCCAGGCGGCCGAGCACGGCCAGGCGGCCGTCCACCTCGCCGACCGGCAGCAGGCCCCCGGCGTTGCGGAGGAGGACGGTCGAGGTCACGGCGGCCTCACGGGCCAGAGCTCGGTGGGCCGGTGCGGCCAGGACCTCGGCGCCGGGACCGGGACCGAAGACGTGGGCGAAGCGCAGCAGCGTGGCCACGGTGGCCACCACCCGGGCGTCCACGTCGGCCTGGTGCAGCTCGCCGGAGAGCAGCGCCGCCGGTAGGCCGGCGGCCCGCACCTGTCGGAAGGGCATCTCGATCTCGAGACCGGCCTCGACCGAGCGGACGGCGTCGTGCACGCCGGCGACGAAGTCGGAGGTGACGAACCCGTCCCATCCCCACTCGGCCCGCAGCACGTCGGTGAGGAGGACACGGTGCTCCCCGCACCAGGTGCCGTTGACGGCGTTGTACGCCGACATCACCGAGGCCACACCTTCGTCGGCCACCCGGCGGAAGTGCGGGAGGTAGACCTCGTGGAGGGCCCGCTCGCCCACCCGGACGTCGATGCGGAAGCGCGGCTCCTCCATGCTGTTGCAGGCGAAGTGCTTCATGCAGGCCAGCACGTGACGCTGGAGGCCCCGGGTCAGGGCCGCAGCCATCTCCCCCACGTGGTGGGGATCCTCCCCGTAGGTCTCCTGGGCCCTCCCCCATCCCGGGTGCCGGAGGAGGTTCATGCACACCGCCCCCGTGTAGGTGGCTCCCATCGCCCGCAGCTCGGTCCCGATGGCGGCGCCGATCCGCTCCTCGAGCGCCGGATCGAAGGTCGCGCCCCGCGCCATCGACACCGGGAAGCAGGT
This sequence comes from Acidimicrobiaceae bacterium, assembly GCA_027314705.1. Lineage (GTDB taxonomy): Bacteria > Actinomycetota > Acidimicrobiia > Acidimicrobiales > RAAP-2 > Bog-756. The sequence goes on along the minus strand of DAHVAJ010000109.1, from coordinate 5,886 downwards.
GGCCGGTCCGATCACGCACCCGCGGGGACCGTCGGCGAAGCGGATGCCCGGGATGCCGAATCGGGGCACGGCGGCGGCCGGCCACGGGTGGCGGTGGTACCCCCCGCCCACCAGGTCGACCAGGCCCGGCCAGAACTCGGTGTCGCCGTCGAGGCACCAGAGCTTCTCCTCGGTGGTCATGCGTCCGACGAGGGCCGCCGCCTCGGCACGGTGGTCGCCACCGGCCGCCACCCGGACCGCGGCCGCGGCGAAGGCGCCCGCCTCGTCGGTCACGGCCAGCGGGCCCGCCTCGTCGGTCACGGCGAAGGCGCCCGCCTCGTCGGTCACGGCCAGCGGGCCTGCTCGACGTGGCGGTTGACGACCCGCTCGAGCAGCTCCTGGCGGCCCGAGGCGGGCCGCGGGTCGAGGTCGTCGTCGAGGACGAGTCGGTGGAGATCGGCCAGGCTGCGGCCGCCGTCGAGGATGGCGGCGCCGAGCGGCCCGTCCCAGGCCGCGTACCGGTCGTGCCGGAACGCCTCGAGCTCCCCCGACTCGAGCAGGGAGACGGCGGCCAGCAGGGCCCGGGCCAACGTGTCCATGGCTCCGACGTGGGCGTGGACGAGGTCGTCACGGTCCACCGACTGCCGGCGCAGCCTGGCGTCGAAGTTCACCCCCCCGGTGGTGAACCCCCCGGCCCGGAGGACCTCGTAGAGGACGAGCGTGCACTCCTCCACCGAGTTCGGGAACTGATCGGTGTCCCACCCGTTCTGCGCGTCGCCGCGGTTGGCGTCGATCGATCCGAGCACACCGAGGGCGGCGGCCGTGGCCACCTCGTGGTGGAAGCTGTGGCCGGCGAGCGTGGCGTGGTTGGCCTCCAGATTGAGCCGGACCTCGCCGTCGAGCCCGTGCCGGACGAGGAAGCCGGCCACCGTGGCGACGTCGTGGTCGTACTGGTGCTTGGCCGGCTCGGCCGGCTTGGGCTCGACCAGGATCGCCCCTTCGAACCCGATCCGGTACTTGTGCTCGACGACCAGGTGGAGGAAGCGGGCCAGCTGGGCCTCCTCGCGCCGGAGGTCGGTGTTGAGGAGCGTCTCGTACCCTTCCCGCCCGCCCCACAGCACGTAGTTGGCACCGCCCATCCGGTGGGTGGCCTCGAGGACGTGGGCGACCTGGGCGGCGGCGTGGGCGAAGACCTCGGGGTCCGGGCTGGTGGCTGCCCCGGCCGCGAAGCGGGGGTGGGAGAAGAGGTTGGCCGTCCCCCACAGGAGCCGCACCCCGGTGCGCTCCATGTGCCCGAGGGCCTGGTCGACCAGGGCGTCGAGCCGTGCGCAGGACTCGGCGAAGGTGGCGCCCGGCGGGGCGAGGTCCCGGTCGTGGAAGCAGAAGTACGGGGCGCCGAGCTTGGCCATGAACTCGAAGGCGGCCGCCATCTTCTGCGCGGCCGCCTCCATCGGATCGCGCCCCGGGGCGGTCCACGGCCGGTCGAACGTGCCCGCTCCGAAGACGTCAGCGCCGGCCCAGACGAACGAGTGCCAGTAGCAGACGGCCATCCGGAGGTGCTCGGCCATCGGCTTGCCGGCCACCACCCGGTCGGCGTCGTACCAGCGGAAGGCGAGCGGGTCGTCGCTGTCCGGGCCGGCGTAGCGGACCGGGCCGACTCCGGGGAAGAACTCGGGGACGTCCCCCTCGGGAACGCTCACCCGATCCTTGCGTCATCGACCACGGTGGCATCTTCGCGCAGGCCGGCACCGGGAGGTCGGGCCACGCCGGCCCGGTCGGGCCCGGAGTCCGCGGGCCCGGCGGGGAGCGTGCGGTCTCGGCGGACGCGGCCGGCGCGGTGGCCGTGGCCGACCTCCCGGAGTCCCTCGCCGCGGGCGGTCGGGAGGCCGGGCGGGCGGCGTGGCCGCGTCCGCCGTCAGCGGGCCCCGGCGACGGCTCGGGGCCGCCACCGCGAGCCGTGCCATGATGCCCCCGTGCTGACCAACCGCGTCACCGAGCTCCTCGGCGTCGAGATCCCGATCGTGCAAGCTCCGATGGGCTGGATCGCCCGCTCGGCCCTGGCTTCGGCCGTCTCGAACGCCGGGGCCATGGGCATCATCGAGACCTCCTCGGGCGAGCTCGATGTGGTGCGGGACGAGATCGCCAAGATGAAGGACCTCACCGAACGGCCCTTCGGGGTCAACATCGCCCAGGCCTTCGTGGCCGATCCCACGGTCATCGTCGAGTTCGTGATCGCCCAGGGGGTGCGGTTCGTCACCACCTCGGCCGGGAGCCCGACGACGTACACCGCCCAACTGAAGGACGCCGGCCTGACCGTCTTCCACGTGGTGCCTACGCTGCGGGCAGCCGAGAAGGCCGTGGCCGCCGGGGTCGACGGCCTCATCGTGGAGGGGGGCGAGGGGGGCGGGTTCAAGAACCCCCGGCCGGTGGCGAGCATGGTCCTCCTCCCCTCGGTCACCCGTGCCGTCGACGTGCCCGTCATCGCCGCCGGCGGGTTCCTCGACGGCCCCACCATGGCCGCCGCCTTGGCGCTGGGCGCCGAGGGCGTCCAGCTCGGGACGGCCATGGTCTCGTCGGCCGAGTCACCGGTCCACCCCAACTGGAAACACGCCATCGTGGACGCCGCCGAGACCGGCACCGTCTTCCTCAACAGCCACACCTCCCCGGCCCTCCGGGCCCTGCGCACGGCCCGCACCGAGGCCCTCGAGTTCGACCATGACCGCAACGCCATGGCCGCGTTCGGCAACGTGACCGACCTCTACTTCGGGGGCGACCTCGACTCGGGCATCGCCCTCGGAGGCCAAGTGGCCGGGCGCATCACGGCCAGCCGGCCGGTGGCCGAGATCATCCGCACCTGTGCGGAGGGGTGCGAGGCGGTCCTGGCCGAGCTGGCCGCCCGCTACCCGGCCTCCTGAACCGACCCCCCGGCCGGCGGTCGTCCGCCGGGCCAGCCCTCGGCCGTCCGGCCGACGCCGCAGGAGCAGGGGCCGACGCGCCCGGGGGTGGTGGCGACGGCGCGCACCTCGTCGGCGCACCGGCCGGCCCGGTGCAGGTCGGCCAGGAGTCACACGGGTCGGTCGGTGGGGTGGAAGCAGGCGCCGTCGCCGACGGCCGGCCGCTGGTGCCCGTCGTGCTGGCGCCGCCGGCAGGGGTGCGGGAGGTGGCGCGGGGCGAGGGTCCAGCCGATCCTTCCGGACCGCTCGCCGGGCGTCGGGACGACCGCCGTGGACGTGCCGCCGGTTCACCGGGCCACCGGCCCTCCCCGAGCTCCCTCGAGGCCCGCCCTCAGGCGTACTTGCCGAGCTCGCGCCGGGCCAGCTGCCGCCGGTGGACCTCGTCGGGACCGTCGGCGAAGCGCAGGGTCCGCAGGCCGGCGTACATGCGGGCCAGCGGGAAGTCGTCCGACACCCCGCCACCGCCGTGGGCCTGGATGGCCCGGTCGACGACCCGCAGGGCCATGTTCGGGGCCACCACCTTGATGGCCGAGATCTCCACGGCCGCACCCTTGTGCCCGACGGTGTCCATGAGGTGGGCCGCCTTGAGGGTGAGGAGGCGGGCCTGCTCGATCTCGATGCGGGAGTCGGCGATCCACTCCTGGATCACACCCTGGTCGGCGAGGGGCCTGCCGAACGCCACCCGGCCGGTGACCCGACGGCACATCAGCTCGAGGGCCCGCTCGGCCTGGCCGATGCAGCGCATGCAGTGGTGGATGCGACCGGGGCCGAGGCGGGCCTGAGCGATGGCGAAGCCCATGCCCTCCTCGGCGATGAGATTGGACGCCGGCACCCGTACGTCCTCGAAGGTGAGCTCGCAGTGGCCCTCGCGGTCCTCGTACCCGAACACGGGGAGGTTCCGGACGATGGTCAGTCCCGGGGTGTCCCGGGGCACCAGGATCATCGACTGCTGCTGGTGGCGGGGGGCCTCCGGGTCGGTCTTGCCCATGACGATGAAGACCCGGCACCGCTCCGAGGCCGCCCCGGAGATCCACCACTTGCGCCCGTTGAGGACGTACTCCTCGCCGTCACGGTCGATGGAGAGCTGGATGTTGGTGGCGTCCGACGAGGCCACTGCCGGCTCGGTCATGGCGAAGGCCGAACGGATCTCGCCTTCGAGCAAGGGGACCAGCCACTCCTCCTTCTGCCGGTCGGAGCCGAAGAGGGCGAGCACCTCCATGTTGCCGGTGTCGGGTGCCGAGCAGTTCATGGCCTCCGAGGCGAGGTGGCTCCGACCGGCGAGCTCGGCGATGTAGGCGTAGTCGAGGTTGGGCACCGGGTCCGGGGTCCACGGGGTCGCGTGGGGCAGGAACAGGTTCCACAGACCGCGGCGGCGGGCCTCGGCCTTCAGGTCCTCGATGACCGGGGGATGGTGGTGGGGGTCGCCCGAGGACGCCATCTGCTCCTCGTAGACGGCCTCGGCCGGGATCACCGCCGACTCCAGGAAGTCGGCGGCTCGGTTCCGCAGATCGGTGCCCCGGGGGCTCGGCTCGAAGCTCATGTCGTCACTCCTCCGTCGGTCACGTCGGGTGCCCGTCCCTGGCGCGACCCCGCTCCGAGGGTAGTCAACCGGACCGCGGGCCGACGTGGAACTGTTGACGTACTGGATGACAGGTGTTTGGCTGGCCGGGGACCGACGTGGTCGAGCAGACGCCGCCCGGGACCCGGCAGGGGAGGCAGCCAAGGGGGAGGAGGGCGCGCCGGGCGGTGAACCCACGCGGGTGCGGCGCCGGTGGGATCGCTGCCTGCACCACTACCCGGAGCGGCGGACCCGGGCCGGCCACCTGCTGGTGGTGGCGCTCTCCTCCGTCGTCCTCTACTCCCAGCAGTACGTGGGCGGTTCGGTGGCGCCCTCGGTACTCGGCCACTTCCAGATCTCGTTCCGCTGCTACCTCACCGTGGTGGTGGTCTCCAGCGTGACCGGGGCCGTGGCCTTCCTCGTCGTGCCCTACGTCATCACCTCGGTCACGCCGGTCGTCATCTACGGGCCGCGCCTCGCGGCCATCCGGGCCGTCCACCCCGCGCCGATCGCGGCCCTGCGGGCCGTCGATCCGGCCACGCTGCCCGCCGGCATACCGGCCGCCTGGACCCGGCCACCGCCGAGACCCGGAGGGCGGCCGACAGCGGGTCGGCGGGCACCCCCGCGAGGTCGGCACCGGGCAGGAGGAAGGTGGCCAGAAGGACCGACCCCCGGGCCAGGCCGGCCGGCAGCCCCACCGCGGCCGCGCGGGCCACGCCACCGGGATGGTGCGCCCCCCGTCGTCGACTCGGGCCCCGGTCGGCCCGGTGACCCGCACCGACCCGGGGTCGAGGCTCACCGGCACGTCGAAGGTGAGCACGACCTGGCGCGGCGGGACGAGGAGCACGGAGGACGGCGCGGGGTCGGTGCCCAGGAGTTGGGCGTGGGCGGTGGCGGTGCCGGTCAGCACCGCCCAGACCACGAGGGCCACGGCGGCACCGGCGACCAGCCGGGCCCGCGGCCGCCGCCACGCGGTCACCGCGTGCGGCGGAGGTCCTGCGTGGAGCGGACGACGGGATTCGAACCCGCGACCCTCACCTTGGCAAGGTGATGCTCTACCAACTGAGCCACGTCCGCGTTGCTCCAACAGACTAGCGCCTCACTGGCACCACGCACTCGCTCGGTTCTCCCACAACACCGGGTTGGAGCACCTGGACCACCGTGCTCCCCCGGGGGCACGTTCCAGGTCGCCCCGGCACCAGGACGGAGACCACCTTGACGGTGGCGTCATGCTGCCCACATGGAACAGGCACCGGTGAATATGCGGGGGAACCCTGCTCATCCCCCGTTTGCGCCAGGCACTGTCCCTTCAATGCTTGGGCCGCGGCAATGTCCGTCGGGCCGGCGTGCCGCGGGGGCCGGGTTGCTTGCCAAACGGCAACGACCACGATGAGT
>DAHVAJ010000108.1 GCA_027314705.1 Acidimicrobiaceae bacterium | reverse complement strand
GCCGCGCTGCGCGACCGGCTGGCCGCCGGGCTCTCGGCCCGGGTGGCCGGGGCGGTCGTCTCCGGGGCCGGGGCCGAGCGCGTCCCCGGCATCCTCCACCTGCGCCTGGCCGGGGTGGAGGCCGACGCCCTGGTCGTCCTGCTCGACACCCTGGGTGTGGCCGCCTCGGCCGGCGCCGCCTGCTCGAGCGGGGCGGTCGGGCCGAGCCACGTCCTCGGCGCCCTCGGGCTGGCCACCGGCGAGGCCCGCTCCGGCCTGCGGCTCTCCCTGGGCCCGACCACCACGGCCGACGAGGTCGACCTGGCCCTGGCCGCCGTGCCCGAGGCCGTCCGGCGGCTGCGTGCCTGAGAACGTGCGCGTCCTGGTGGCCCTGTCCGGTGGCGTCGACTCGTCGGTGGCCTGTGCCCTGCTGGTCGACGAGCTCGGTGCCGACGCCGTGGTCGGGGCCACCCTCCGGCTGTGGGGCGGGGCGTCCGACTCGGGCTGCTGCTCGGTGGCCGACGTGGAGGACGCCCGGCGGGTGGCCGACCGGCTGGGGGTCGACCACCACGTCTTCGACTTCGCCGAGGACTTCGAGGCCCGGGTGGTCACCCCCTACGTCGAGGGCCACGCCGGGGGGCGCACCCCCAACCCCTGCATCGAGTGCAACCGCCACCTCAAGTTCGACCGGCTCCTGGCGCGGGCCCGCCGTCTGGGCTTCGACGCCCTGGCCACCGGCCACCACGCCCGCCGGGCCCCGGGGCCGGACGGGCGGTGGCGCCTGCTCCGGGGGGCCGACCCGGCCAAGGACCAGTCCTACGTGCTGGCCATGCTGGGCCAGGACCAGCTGGCCCGCTGCCTGTTCCCGGTGGGGGAGAAGACCAAGGCCGAGGTGCGCCAGCTGGCCGCCCACCGGGGACTCCCCACCGCGGCCAAGCCCGACAGCCAGGACGTCTGCTTCATCCGCTCCGACGAGGGGCGCGCCGGGTTCCTGGGCGACCGGGTGCCGCTCCACGACGGCCGCCTGGTCGACCACGGCACCGGGGCCGATCTCGGTCCGGTGGGCGCCGTCGAACTGGTGACCGTGGGCCAGCGCCGGGGGATGGGCCACGGCACCGACGGCCGTCGCCGGTTCGTGACCGCGGTGGACGTGCCCGGGCGCCGGGTGGTGGTGGGGCCGCCCGAGGCGGCCCGGTGCACCGGGGTCGTCCTCGACACCGTCGCCTGGGTCGACGGCCCGGTGCCGGCCGGAGCGGCGGTCCTGGCCCAGTGCAGCGCCCACGGACCGGCCCGGGCCGCCACCGTCCACCCCGAGACGGCCGGCGCCGCCCTCGCCGTGCGCTTCGCCCGGACCGAGCGGCGGGTGGCCCCGGGCCAGACGGTCGCCCTCTACGACCCGGACCGCCCCGAGTCGGTGCTCGGCTCGGGGGTGGCCCGGTGAGCCCGACCGGGCCCCCGCGCGGCGACGACCCGGTGGCCCGCCCCGAGCGCCGGGCCACGCCCGGCCTCGGTGGGGGTGGGCCACCCCCGGTTGCGTCCGCTCCGGGCGGTCTGCCCGGGAAGGAACACCACAGAAAACGACGAGAGACATCTCCCTGACAGGAAACGCATCGTAACGCCGCCCGTCGTCCCGGGCCTGGCCGGGCCCTGCGCACCGGGCGGGTCTCGGGGGGAGCCAGGAGCGGACCGGCGACGGGCGCAGCAACCGTCTCCCCGGGTGACACCCGACTCCTCGGGCCCCGGGGTACTTGTTGGCGGGCCCCGGCACCGCTAGCGTGCCGGCCAGAGGGTACCCGGGCCGAAGGCGGGCGTGGTCCCTCCACACGGTCGGCTGGAAGGGCGGTTCCCATGCAGACACACGGATCGGAATCGGGGCGCGTTCGCAGGTCGAGCGGTGCGGCGGCGCCGCCGGTCGTCCTCTACGGAGCGGTGGCGCTCCTGGCCGTGGCCCTGGCCATCGCGTCCTTCGGTGCCAGCATCGGCCCCCCTCGAGGGGGCGCTGCCGGCCAGGTCGGCGGCGCGCCGGACAGCCGCACGTCGGTCGTCCTCGACTCCGTCGTGCAGCCCCCCCCGCTCACCGTCACCACCACCTCGCTCCCGAGCGTGCAGGCGTGCGCCTCGCTCTTCCCGTGCCCGAGCTACTCGGCCCCCCTGAGCGCCACCGGGGGCACCCCCGGCTACACCTGGTCGGTGGTGTCCGGCACCCTGCCTGCGGGGCTGTCCCTGCAGGCGAACGGCGTCGTCGTGGGCTACCCCATCCAGACCCCGGCCGGGACGTACCCGGCCACCTTCCAGGTGACCGACTCGACGGGGGCGACGGCCGAGGTCGGCCTGTCCATCCAAGTGACGTCGTCCACGGCGCCCTCCGGCCCCGCGCTCACCGTCACCACCACCTCGCTCCCGAGCGTGCAGGCGTGCGCCTCGCTCGTCCCGTGCCCGAGCTACGCGGCCTCCCTCGGCGCCACCGGGGGCACCCCCGGCTACACCTGGTCGGTGGTGTCCGGCACCCTGCCCTCGGGGCTGTCCCTGCAGGCGAACGGCGTCCTCGTGGGCTACCCGCTCCAGACCCCGGCCGGCACGTACCCGGCCACCTACCGGGTGACCGACTCGACGGGGGCGACGGCCCAGGTGGCGCTGTCCATCCAGATCCTGCCGGCGCCGCTGACCAACGGACCCTCGGTGGGCGTGGCGATCTCGTCGGCGACCAACCGCTTCCAGTCCGTCGGACAGTCGCTCGGCATCACCTTCACCGTCACCAACACCGGATCGACCCAGCTCACGGGCGTGGCCGTCACCGACACCCTCAAGACCGCGGTCACCTGTGCGAGCACCGGCCTCGCCTCCGGCACCAGCACGTCGTGCACCTCGACCTACACGGTGACGCTCGCCGACGTCCAAGCCGGGACGATCACCGACGCCGCGACCGCCACCGCCCTCGGCCCCCAGGCGCAGTCGGTCCAGGACACCAGTCCGACGTCCCTGGTCTTCACCTTCAACGGCCCGCCCCTCGCCCCCACCGGCTTCACGGCCGCGCTGACCGGCCAGCCCACGTCCACCGGTCAGTCGGTGGCGCTCGCCTGGTTGCCCGCCGTGCAGGCGACCGGGTACGCGATCTTCGAGGACTCGGGGGAGATCGCCGTCACGACGAGCACCAGCTACACGGTGGCCAACGTCCGCTTCGGAGGGCACACCTTCTACGTGGTCGCCACCAACGCCAACGGCACCAGCCCACCCAGTAGCTCCGAATTCGTCAACGTGGTCCAGCCCGTCAACACGCCGCTCGCCATCACCACCACCTCGCTCCCGAGCGTGCAGGCGTGCGCCTCGCTCTTCCCGTGCACGAGCTACTCGGCCCCCCTGAGCGCCATCGGGGGCACCCCCGGCTACACCTGGTCGGTCGCCTCGGGCACCCTGCCCGCGGGCCTGTCCCTGCAGTCGAACGGCGTCATCGTGGGCTACCCCATCCAGACGCCGACCGGTTCCTACTCGGTCACCTTCCAGGTGACCGACGCCAAGGGCGCGACGGCCTCGGCCGTCCTGACCATCCTGGTCACGTAGGGGGCCGGTCCGACCGTTCGGGTACGGCGCCCCTGGCCCGGCGTCGGGTGCACCGGACCGACCCGGCGCTCGGCTTCCGGCCCGTCGGGACAGCCGTCCGCGGTGCACCCGCCGCCGGCCGCCATCGACGTGCCCACCCGGCCGGTGCGCCGCGCGTCGACCCCGGCCGCCCGCCGCCGCCGGCGCCGGTCCACCCGGGGAGGGCGACAGGCACCGCAGTAGAGTGAGGCGCCTGACCATGGGAGACGACCTGGCACCAGGACCTGCGGCCCCGTGCCGACGTGCGGGCGGACCCGGGGGTCCCGGCCCGGGCCGCCGTCGCGCCGGGTCTCCGGGCACCGCCGTGGTGGCGACGAACGCGCGCCGTCCCGTCGGGTCGGCGGCACGCCCGGGCACCTGCCGGGGGGCGGCCGCCGGCCCCGGACGCGGGCCGGGCCGGTGAGCCGGGCCACCACCCCGCACGGCGACGACCCGGTGGCCCGGGCCGAGGAGCTGCGCACCCTCATCGCCCACCACAACGAGCGCTACTACGCCCGTGACGAACCCGAGGTCTCCGACGCCGAGTACGACGGCCTGGTCCGCGAGCTGCGGTCCATCGAGGAGGCCCACCCCGACCTCATCGTGCCCGGCTCGCCCACGGCCACCGTCGGGGCCGCCCCCTCGGCCCTCTTCGCCCCGGTGGTCCACCGGGTCCCCATGATGAGCCTGGACAACGCCTTCAGCCCCGAGGAGCTCCAGGCCTGGACCGACCGGCTGGCCAAGCAGGTCCCCGAGGACACCGCCTTCGTGTGCGAGCTCAAGATCGACGGCCTGGCCATCTCCCTGCGCTACGAGGACGGGGTCTTCGTGCAGGCCGCCACCCGGGGCGACGGGCGCACCGGTGAGGACGTGACGGCCAACGTGGCCACCATCGGCGCCGTGCCCGACCGCCTCGACCCGGCCGCCGGGCCGCCGCCCCCGGTGCTCGAGGTCCGCGGCGAGGTCTACATGCCGCTCTCGGCCTTCGTCGAGCTCAACCGCCGTCAGGCCGAGGCCGGCGAGCGGCTGTTCGTCAACCCCCGCAACTCGGCGGCCGGCTCGCTGCGCCAGAAGGACCCGCGGGTGACGGCCGGCCGGGCCCTGGCGTTCTGGGCCTACCAGGTCGGCGAGCTGGTCGGCCCGGGCGGCACGCCTCCCGACGGCCTGGCCGTGAGCCAGTCGGCCACCCTGGCCTGGCTGGCCCGGGCCGGCTTCCCGGTCAGCCCCGAGGTCCGCCGGGTCCACGGCGTGGACGAGGTCCTGGCCTTCTGCCGCACCTGGGAGGGTCGCCGCCACGACCTCGACTACGAGATCGACGGCGTGGTGGTGAAGGTCGACGATCTCGGCCTCCAGGCCGGCCTGGGGTCGACGTCCCGGGCGCCGCGGTGGGCCATGGCCTACAAGTTCCCGCCCGAGGAGCGCACCACCACCCTCCTCGCCATCGAGGTCTCCATCGGCCGGACGGGCAAGGCCACCCCGTTCGCCGTGCTGGCCCCGGTCTTCGTGGGCGGCTCGACGGTGTCGCTCGCCACCCTCCACAACGAGGACCAGGTCCGGGGGAAGGACGTACGGCCCGGAGACACGGTCACCGTGCGCAAGGCCGGCGACGTCATCCCCGAGGTGGTGGGCCCGGTGCGCACCCCGGGCCGCCGCCGGAAGCGGGCCTGGCGCTTCCCGACGTCGTGCCCGGTGTGCCGGGCGCCCCTGGTGCGCCTGGAGGGCGAGAGCGACACCTACTGCACCAACCTCGACTGCCCGGGCCAGCGGGTCCAGCGCATCGCCCACTTCGCCTCGCGGTCGGCCATGGACATCGAGGGCCTGGGCGAGCAGCGGGTCCAGCTCCTGGTCGACCGCGGCCTGCTGGTCGACGTGGCCGACCTCTACGCCTTCACGCCCGAGACGTTCGCCGGCCTGGAGGGGTTCGCCGAGGTGGCGACGGCCAACCTGCTCGCCGCCATCGAGGTCTCCAAGGCACGCCCCCTCAGCCGGGTCCTCATCGGCCTGGGCATCCGCCACCTGGGCGCGGTCG
>DAHVAJ010000106.1 GCA_027314705.1 Acidimicrobiaceae bacterium | reverse complement strand
GCCGCGGCCCGGGCCCGCACGGCCGAGCGGGCCGTCACCGGCGGCCCCGACGGGCCACGGCCCTTTGCCGCCGCCCTCCGGGCCGCCCACGCCGCCCACGGCATGGCCGTCATCGCCGAGATCAAGCGGCGCTCGCCGTCGAGGGGTGACCTGGCCCCGCGGCTCGACCCGGCCGAGGTGGCCCGGCAGTACGAGGCCGGCGGGGCGTCGTGCCTCTCCGTCCTCACCGACCGGGAGTTCTTCGGCGGCAGCCCGGCCGACCTGGGCGCGGCCCGGGCCGCCTGTGGGCTTCCCGTGCTGCGGAAGGACTTCACCGTGTCGGCCCTCGACGTCTGCGACGCCCGCCTCATGGGGGCGGACGCCGTGCTCCTCATCGCCGCGGCCCTGGACGCCGGCGAGCTCACCTCCCTCCTCGCCCTGGCCGGTGCGCTCGACCTCGACGCCCTGGTCGAGGTGCACGACGAGGGCGAGCTCGACCGGGCCCTGGTCGCCGGAGCCACCCTCGTCGGCGTCAACCAACGCGACCTGCGCACGTTCGAGGTCGACCACGACCGGGCCCTGCGCCTGGCCCGGCGCCTGCCGGCCGGCACGCTGGCGGTGGCCGAGTCGGGCATCCGCCACCCGGCCGACGTGGCCCGGCTGGCCGCGGCCGGCTACACGGCCGTGCTGGTGGGGGAGACGCTGGTGCGGGCCGAGGACCGGCGGACAGCCGTGAGCGACCTGCTCGGGGCCGTCCCGTGAGCGGCGCGTCCCCGTCCGGGGGGCCGCCCGCCGACCTGTTCGTCAAGATCTGCGGGATCACCTCGGAGGCCGACGCCCTCCTGGCCGTGGGCATGGGGGCGTCGGCCGTCGGGTTCGTCTTCGCCCCGTCGCCGCGCCAGATGGCCCCCTCCGTGGTGGCCGACATCGTGAAGCGCCTGCCCCACGAGACGGTCACGGTCGGGGTGTTCCGGGACGAGGCCCCCCAGCGGGTCGTCGAGATCACCGCGCAGATCGGTCTCCGGGCGGTGCAGCTGCACGGCGTCGAGTCGGCCGGGGACACCCGGTGGGTGGCGGCCCGGGTGCCGTGGACGATCAAGGCCTTCCCGGCCGGGCACCGCAACATCGAGCGATTCGCCGAGTACGGGGCCCAGACCCTGCTGGTCGACGGGACCAATCCCGGCTCGGGCGAGCTGTTCGACTGGCGGCTGGCCGAGGGGGTGATCGACCCCGGTCGGCTCATCGTCTCCGGCGGGCTCCGGCCCGAGAACGTGGCCGCCGCCGTCCTGCACCTCCGGCCCTGGGGGGTCGACGTCTCGAGCGGCGTGGAGTCCGCCCCCGGGGTGAAGGACCCGGCCCGGCTCCGGGCCTTCGTGACCGCCGCCCGTGACGCCGGCCGGCGGGTGGCCCGCGCCCACGAGACGACGCCCCCGGCCGCCGCCGAAGGCGACACCGCACCGTCCGAGCTCTTCGACTGGCAGGACGACGCATGACCACGCCGCCCGGGCGGGCGCCCGCGCCATGACGGCCCGACCGACCCCCCGGCCCGCCGGCGGCCGCATCATGGGCGATCCGGGACCGACCGGCCGCTTCGGCTCCTTCGGCGGCCGCTTCGTCCCCGAATCGCTCGTCCCCGCCTGCCTCGAGCTCGAGGCCGCCTTCCGCTCCGCCTGGGCCGACCCGGCCTTCCGGGCCGAGCTGGCGGCCATCCTGCACCACTACGGCGGCCGGCCCACGCCGGTCACCGAGTGCGCCCGCCTCTCGGCCGAGCTCGGGGTGCGGGTGCTGCTCAAGCGCGAGGACCTGGCCCACACCGGCTCCCACAAGCTCAACAACGTCGTCGGCCAGGGCCTCCTCGCCCGTCGGATGGGCAAGCACCGGCTCATCGCCGAGACCGGCGCCGGACAGCACGGTGTGGCCACGGCCACGGCCGCCGCCCTGCTGGGCATGGAGTGCGTGGTCTACATGGGCGAGGTCGACACGCGGCGCCAGGAGCTCAACGTCTTCCGGATGGAGCTGCTCGGTGCCGAGGTGCGGGCCGTCACCTCGGGCAGCCGGACCTTGAAGGACGCCGTCAACGAGGCCCTGCGGGCCTGGGTGGCCGACGTGGCCGACACCCACTACTGCCTGGGCTCGGTCATGGGCCCCCATCCCTACCCGTGGATGGTCCGCGAGTTCCAGCGGGTCATCGGCGAGGAGGCCCGCGGCCAGTGCCGGGAGCTGCTCGGCGGGTCCGACCCGGACGTGGTGGTGGCCTGTGCCGGCGGCGGCTCCAACGCGGCGGGCATCTTCGCCGGTTTCGCCGACGACTCCGACGCCGGACTGGTGGCCGTGGAGGCGGCGGGCGGGGCCGCGCTCACTGCGGGCATCCCCGGTGTCCTCCACGGCATGCGCAGTGCCCTCCTCCAGGACGAGGCCGGTCAGATCCTCGAGGCCGAGTCCATCTCGGCCGGCCTCGACTATCCCGGCATCGGACCCGAGCACGCCCACCTGGCCGAGCTGGGCCGGGCCCGCTACGTGGCCGCCGGGGACGGCGCCGTGCTCGACGCGTTCCAGCTCCTGGCCCGGACCGAGGGCATCCTGCCCGCCCTCGAGTCGGCCCACGCCGTGGCCTGGGTCGTGGCCGCCGCCGCCTCGGGCGAGCTCGCCCCGGGGACGACCGTGCTGATCAACCTGTCCGGCCGCGGCGACAAGGACGTGGCCCAGGTCCGCGATCTCCTGCGGGGGCGCCGGTGACCGGTGCCCGGGCGCCCGGCACCCTGGAGGCCGCCCTCCGGGCCCGCCGTGACGCCGGCCACAAGCTGCTCGTCCCCTACCTGACGGGGGGGATGGACGACGGGTGGCTGCTCGCCCTCGAAGCCCTGGCCGGGGCCGGGGCCGACGCCATCGAGGTCGGCATCCCCTTCTCCGACCCCATGATCGACGGCCCGACCGTCCAGGAGGCCTCGCTCCGGGCCCTCGGTCGGGGCACGACGCCCGACGGGGTGCTGGCCGACCTCAGCCGGGTCGACGTCGGCGTCCCCCTCGTGGTCATGACCTACTACAACGTCGTCTACCGGGCCGGCCACGAGCGGCTGGCCGGGCTGCTCCACGCCTCGGGGGTCACCGGAGCCATCATCCCGGACCTGCCCCTCGAGGAGACCGGCCCGTGGGCCGCGGCCGCCGACCCGGCCGACGTGGCCACCGTCCTACTGGTGGCCCCGTCCACGCCGGAGGACCGCATCGGAGCCGTGTGCGCTCGGTCGCGGGGCTTCGTCTACGCCGTCGGGCGCATGGGGGTCACCGGCGAGCAGACCGAGCTGGCCGCCTCCGCCCGCGAGGTGGCGGCCCGGGTCCGGGCCGCCACCGACCTGCCCGTGTGCGTGGGCATCGGGGTGTCGACGCCCGAGCAGGCGGCCACGGTGTGTCAGGTGGCCGACGGGGTCGTGGTGGGCTCGGCCCTGGTACGTCGCCTCCTCGAGGGCGCCGGGCCCGAGGGGGCGGCCGAGTTCGTCGGCTCGCTGCGCCGGGCCCTCGACGCCGGCTGAGCCCCACCCGGGCCGGACCCCCGGGACCGCACCCGGCTCGGCGGACGGGCGGACCGGCGGCACGACCGGGTCGGGCGGGCCGACGATCAGGGTGCCGGGCGCTTCCCGAACCGCCAGCGAAGACTGGCTCGTGTCGCCTCCGGAAGCGACCGAAGCAGCTCGCGCAGCCCGGTGGGAGGCGGATCGAGCTTCCACGCCCACAGCTCGGGATGCACGACGTCCACCCCGGTACGCCCCGACGGCGACGACGGCAGTGGATGCCGCGAGAAGAGCAGGAGGTTCTGCCGATACCAGTAGACGATCCGTCGGTCGTCCCAGATGACGGGACGCAGCACGTCGAACACCTCGAAGTCCAGTGCCCTGAACTTCTCGATCCAGTAGGAGGGCCACTGCTCGTTCACGTGATGTGCTCCGCCCTGGCCCGGGAGCGCCGCCGAGAACAAGACGGTGTCGCCGTGCCGAGCCAAGGAGGCGACGAAGGCATCGGCATGGATCTCGTCGAGATGTTCGGCGACCTCGAGCGACTGGACGAGGTCGAAGGTCCGTCCGAGGCGGAGGGGCTCTTCCAGATCGGCGGCCAGGAACCGGGCGCCGGGGATCCGCAGGGACGAACGGTCGACGTAGTCGCCGTCCACCCCGACGGCGTCGGAGACGCCCTCGGCGATCCATCGGGCGACCCACGTGCCCGTGCCACAGCCCACGTCGAGCACCGAATTCGGCGACAGCAGGCGCTTCACCAGGGGCACCACGACCGCCGCGCTGGCCTGTGCACCGTCGGACTGGGAGGCGAAGAAGGCCCCGTCGTAGGGAGTGGTCATCATCGGCCTCCAGCGCCGGCCAGGCGACGGGCCGCCCCTCCCGATCGGAGCGACGGACCCGATCGGTCTGGCCACGACCGGCACCGGCCAGGGTACTCCCGGCGGGAGCGTCGGGTCCGGGCCGCGTGGTGCGCCCGGTCGCAGCGCCGGTCCGGTGGCCGGTGTGCGCGGGCCCCGAGGTCAGCCGGGCCGACGGAGCACCGTGCGGGCGACCGCCCGCAGGAAGGGGGTCCGCCCCTGGGCCCGGTGGTGGTGGTCGAGGCGCTTGCGGATCAGCTCGCGCCGCTCCTGGAGGTCGCGGAAGGTGATGGTCTCCGTGCCGTCGGCGAAGCCCATGGCGGCGCGGTAGCCCTCGAGGTCGATGGCGTCGGTGGTCACGTCGAAGCCGATCTCGCGGGCGATGCGCTCGCCGTGGTGCTCGGTGAAGTAGGTGACCACGGCCAGCACCTCGCCCAGGATGTCGACGTCGGGTGCCATGGTGGCCATGGCCCCGTTGAGAAAGAGCATGTCCTTCACGAAGAGCATCAGCTCCTTGGGAAGGTGGGCGCCGTAGCCGAGGAGGGCCTTGGTCACCTCGCGCAATTCGGCCATCATCTCGTCGGCGGTGAGGGTGGTGGGGTCGACCGCCGGCCGGTCGAGGCCGAGGTCGGCGATGACCCGGGCCACGTCGATGTCGGGCGGGAGGGCGCCGAGGTCGCGCAGGGCCTCGACCTGCGCGGTCACGTTGTTGGTCGACGCCCCGACCTCCAGGCGGAGGAAGGCCTGGCGCTTGGCCGGATCGAGTCGGCCGGTGATGCCGAAGTCGAGGAGGGCCACGGTCCCGTCCGCCTGCACCAGCAGGTTCCCGCCGTGGAGGTCGCCGTGGAAGACCCCGTAGAGCAGGGCCCCCTCGAGGAAGGAGATGAGGCTGGAGCGCAGCACGGCGGCCGTGTCGATGCCGGCGTCCCGCATGCTCGCCGGGTCGCCCCAGGGGAAGCCGTGGAGCTCCTCCATCACGAGGACCCGCCGGGTGACCAGGTCGGGGTGGGGACGGGGCACCACCACCGCCCGTTGGCCCGTCCCGGCGAACACGGCGGCGATGTCCAGCATGTTCTGGGCCTCGAGCCGGAAGTCGAGCTCCTCGACGATGGTCTCGGCGAAGAGGTCGACCAGGGCCGGGGGGTTGGTGAGGGCGGTCACCGGGATGCGCCCGACCAGCTGGGGGGCGATCCAGGCCATCGCGGCGATGTCCCGCCGCACCAGGGAGGCCACCCGGCTGCGTTGGACCTTCACCACCACCCGCTCGCCCGTGCGAAGCGTGGCCCGGTGGACCTGGGCGATCGAGGCCGAGGCCAGCGGCGTGCGGTCGAAGGACGTGAAGACCGCGGCCAGGGGCCGCCCGAGGTCCTCCTCGAGGGTGCGGCGCACCAGCGGGAAGGGTTCGGGCGGGACCCGGTCGCGCAGCAGCCGGAACTCGCGCACCAGCTCCTCGGGGAAGATGCCCTCGCCGGCCGAGATGATCTGTCCGAGCTTGATGTAGGTGGGCCCGAGCCGCTCGAAGGCCGGGCGGAGGCGCCGCGACAGGCCGGCCCGCGACGTCGGGGTGCCCCGTTCGGTGCGCCCCCAGGCGACGAGGGCGCCGCCCAGGCGGACGCCGACGCTGAGGACGCGGGCCAGCGACGGCAGGTGGGCGGGGCGGACCAGGGCGCGGGCCAGTCGGGCCGCCTGCTCCCGGAGGGCGTCCACGTCGCCCTCCGTCCCGCGGCCGTGCCGCCAGCTCATGGCGGCCGGGTCGACCAACCACGGCCCCGCGGCCGAAAAGGCCCCGACGGCCAGGTCGGCGGGGCCGTCGGGGGGCGTGGGGGGCTCGGCCGGATCGGCGGCGTGGGTCAGGTGGTCGACCATGACGACTCCGACGCTAGGGGACCGGGAGCGCGCCCCGGTCGCGGCTCGTCGGTCAGGCCGGGACGAAGACCAGGCAGCCGTTGTGGCCGCCGAAGCCGAAGGAGTTGGAGAGCACCGGGGCGGGGGCGAACGGCCGCGGCCCGCCGGCCACCACGTCGAGGGCGATCTCCGGGTCGGGCTGCTCGTAGCCGGCCGTCGGGGGGATGACGCGGTGGGTGAGGGTGAGCACCGAGGCCACCGCCTCGAGGGCCCCGCTCGCTCCCAGCCCGTGGCCGGTGACGCCCTTGGTCGAGGTCACCGGGGGGGCATCGGGCCCGAACACGGCGGCGATGGCGTCGGCCTCGGCCTTGTCGTTGAGCGGTGTGGACGTCCCGTGGGCATTGATGTGCCCGACGTCGGCCGGACCGAGCCCGGCGTCGGCCAGGGCCAGCCGCATGCAGGTCGCGGCCCCGGCGCCCCCGGGGACCGGGGCGGTGATGTGGTGGGCGTCGGCCGTGCTGGCCGCACCGGCCAGCTCGGCGTAGATGCGTGCCCCCCGGGCCACGGCCCGGTCCCAGTCCTCGAGGACCAGGGCCCCGGCGCCCTCGGTCATGACGAAGCCGTCGCGGCGGACGTCGAAGGGTCGCGACGCCCCGGCGGTCGAGAGGGCGGTCATGTTGGCGAAGGCCGCCGTCCCCACCGGGGTCATCCCGGCCTCGGCGGCCCCGCTGAGGGCCACGTCGCAGCGGCCCGAGGCCACCAGCCAGCCGGCGTGGGCGATGGAGTGGGCCCCGGCCGCGCAGGCGGTGATGACGGACTCGGACGGACCGTGCCATCCGAGGCGGATGGAGACGGCCGCCGCGCCGGCGTTGGACATCATCATGGGCACCAGCCGGGGCGAGACGCGCCGAGCACCCTTGGCCCCGTACACGGCGATCTGGGTCTCCAGGGTCTCGAGGCCGCCCACGCCGGTGCCCAGGACGACCCCCGATCGCTCGGGGTCGGCGGCCAGGCCGCCGGCGTCGGCCACGGCCAGGTCGGCCGCGGCCACGGCGAACTGGGCGAATCGGTCGAGCTGGCGGGTCTCCTTGGCGGTGAGCCACCGGTCGGGGTCGAAGTCGTGGACCCGGCGCTCGCCCGCGGGCGCGGGCCCGAGGAGGCCGGACCAGAAGGCCTCGGTGCCGATTCCGCAACAGGCCAGCACGCCGAGCCCGGTGACGGCCACCCGGCGACCGGCCACGGGGCCGGACGGCCCGGTGCCCAGCAGCATCAGAGCTTGGCGGCGACCAGGTCGTAGGCCTGGCCGATGGTCTCGATCCCCTCGAGCTCGGACTCGTCGACCGACACGTCGAAGGTCTCCTCCAGGGCCATGACCAGCTCCACCAGGTCGAGGCTGTCGGCGTCGAGGTCCTCGGCGAAGCGGGCCTCCCGGGTGATCTTGTCGGCCGGCACCTGGAGGACCTCGACGGCGCACTCCCGGAACTTCTCGAACCTCTCGTCGTTGCTCACTCGCTCACTCCCTGGTCGGGGTCGGGGGTTGCCGACCGCTCGGTCACTGCGCTGTTGCGGGGTACTGCTCTGTTGCCGGTCACTGCGCTGTTGCGGGGCGCTGCACGACTGCGGGGTGCTGCACGACTGCGGGGCGCTGCACGGCCGGGCCGCCGGGCGCCGCCGCGGACCGACCGGTCAGAGGCCCATGCCCAGGCCGCCGTCGACCGGGACGACCGCCCCGGTCATGTACCCGGCCCCGTCGGAGGCCAGGAAGCCGACGACCTCGGCGATCTCCTCGGGTCGGCCCACCCGTCCGAGGGGCACCTGGGCGGCGAACGCCACCCGTGTGTCCTCGGCGAGCGCTGCGAGCATAGGCGTTTCGACCAGGCCCGGCGCGATGACGTTCACGGTGATGGACCGGCTGGCCACTTCGCGGGCGAGGGAGCGGGCCAGTCCGACCAGGCCCGCCTTGGAGGCGGCGTAGTTGACCTGCCCGGCCGAGCCCAGGAAGGCCCCGACCGACGAGACGAGGATGATCCGTCCCCGCCGGAGACGGATCATCTTGGCCAGGGCCCGCTTGGTGACCCGGAAGACGGCGGTGAGGTTGGTCTCGATCACCTCCGACCAGGCCTCCTCGTCCATGCGCAGGAGGAGGGTGTCGTGGGTGATGCCGGCGTTGGCCACCAGCACCTCGACCGGCCCGAAGGCGGCCTCGATCTCGTCGAAGGCCCGCGCCACCTGCTCCGCGTCGGTAACGTCGCAGGTCACAGGGAGGTAGCGGTCGGGGCCGGCACCGGGGTGGCGCACCGGCGCCCCTGAACGCGACGTCACGGCCACCCGGTCTCCTCGGGCCAGGAACCACTCGGCGCAGGCCATCCCGATCCCCCGGGACCCCCCGGTGACGAGCACGACCCGTCCGGCGCCCGCTCCACCAGAGTCTGCGGCGTCCGTCGTCATGCGCCGCCTCCGGTGCGGATCCAGGCCACCGGCTGGCCCTCGACCACCCGCTCGCCGCGCACGGCCAGCCAGCGGACGAGGACGCCTTCGAACGGGGTCCGCACGTCGGTGGGGCCGACCGTGCCCACCCGGTCACCCACGGCCAGCACCGACCCGGGCGTGACCCCGGCGCCGCTGCCGGGCGCTGCCGAGGCCTCGGCCAGGGCCGTCGCCTCGAGGGCGGCCAGGCCGACGTCGGGCTCGAAGACGCCGGGCGAGGGGCTGACCACGACCCGCTCGGAGGTGTAGAGGTGCTCACCCTGGGGGACCGGCTGGCCGTCGTCGGTGCCGGCCACCACGTCCATGAGCTTGTCGAGGTCCGCGGGGACGGCCACCGACACGGCGCGCACGTCGGGCACGGTCCGCCGGACCATCCCGGCGAGCACCCCGCCCGGGCCGAGCTCGACGACCGTGGTGGCGCCCCTTCCGTGGAGGGTTTCGAGGCAGTGTCGCCAGCGCACCGGGCTGCACAGCTGGGAGGAGAGGAGACCGGGCCACTCGCCGGCGTCGGTGTGGACGCGGGCGTCGACGTTGGCCACCACCGGCACCTCCGGGGCGTGGAACGTGGTGACCGCCAGTCGGGCCCGGAGCCGGTCGCGCGCGGGGAGCATCATCGGGGTGTGGAACGCCCCGGACACGGGGACCGGCAGGACCTTGCGGGCCCCGAGCTCCTTGGCGTGGACGGTGGCGGCGGCGATGCCCTCCGCGGTGCCGGCGATCACCACCTGTCCCGGGGCGTTGTAATTGGCCACCCACACGTCCGACTCGGCCCGCTGGCAGGCGGCCTCGGCGTCGTCGTCGGCGATGCCCAAGAGCGCGGCCATCGTGCCGGGACGGGCGTCGGCGGCCGCCTGCATGGCGTCTCCCCGTTCGACCACGAGCTCCGTCCCGTCGGCCAGGGACAGGGCGCCGGCGGCCACCAGGGCCGTGTACTCGCCGAGACTGTGGCCGGCGCAGGCCGCCGGAGCCAGGCCCAGGCGTTCCACCGCGTCGAGGACGACCAGGCTGGTGACGAAGGTGGCCAACTGGGCGTTGGCCGTACGGGTGAGCTCGTCCATGGGGGCGTCGAGCAGCAGCGCGGTCAGGTCGCGCCCGGCCACCTCGCCGGCCTCGGCCACCACCTCCCAGGACGGGTGCTCGACCCAGGCGTGGCCCATCCCCGAGCGCTGCGAGCCTTGTCCTGGGAAGGTGAAGGCCAGCACCCCGGCGGCTCCTCTCGACGATCGCGGCCGGTCACGGCCGT
>DAHVAJ010000103.1 GCA_027314705.1 Acidimicrobiaceae bacterium | reverse complement strand
GGCCCGCCGGCCCGATCGGGCCTGCAACGAGGACCCCCTGGCCGGCTTCGTGCCCGACCCGACCGGGCCGCGCCCGTGACCGCGCTGGTCGACCCGGTCGCCGTGGCCGGGCGGACGGCGCCGTCCCGGGTCGTCTTCGGCCCCCACGAGACCAACCTCGGCGAGGGCCGGGCGCTCGGGCCCCGCCACGTCGCCTACTACGCGGCGCGCGCCGCCGGCGGCGCCGGCGTGCTGGTGACCGAGACCGCCTCCGTCCACCCCTCGGACTGGCCCTACGAGCGGGCCCCCCTGGCCGCGGCGTGCGGCGACGGCTGGCGGGCGGTGGCCGAGGCCTGCCGGCCCCACGGCACCCTGGTCCTGGCCGGCCTGGGCCACGCCGGGGGCCAGGGCTCGAGCGCCCACTCCCAGGCCGCCCTGTGGGCGCCGTCCCGGGTGGCCGACGCCGTGAGCCGCGAGCTCCCGATGGAGATGGGGCGGGACGAGGTCGACGCCCTGGTCACCGGGTTCGGCGCCGCCGCCGGCCTGGCCGCGGCGTGCGGCCTCGACGGCGTCGAGGTGGACGCCGGGCCGTTCGCCCTCCTGCGCCAGTTCCACTCGGGCCTCACCAACCGCCGCGCCGACGCCTACGGCGAGGACCGCCTGCTGGTCACCCGTACCGTCCTCGGCGCGGTGCGGGACGCCCTCGGGCCCGACCGGGTCCTGGCCCTGCGACTGTGCTGCGACGAGCTGGCCCCCTGGGCCGGCGTCACCCCCGAGCAGGCCGCCGGGCACGTGGCCGCGCTGGTCGGCGCCGTCGACCTGCTCACCGTGGTCCGGGGCGGCCCGTTCTCGACGTCCGCCTACCGGCCCGACGCCCACTCGCCGGCCGGCGTCAACCGCGACCTGTGCGCCGCCATGCGCCAGGCGGCGGCCGGCGCCGTCCCCGTCGTCCTCCAGGGCGGCGTGGTCGACCCGGCCATGGCCCAGGCCGCCCTCGACGGCGGGGTGGCCGACCTGGTCGAGATGACCCGGGCCCAGATCGCCGAGCCCGCCCTGGTGGGCCTGGTGCGGGCCGGCCGGCCCGCCGAGGTCCGGCCCTGCCTCCGCTGCAACCAGGCCTGCCAGGTCCGCGACGACCGCAATCCCCTGGTCACCTGCGTGGGCGAACCCCGCAGCGGGCACGAGACCGAGGACCCCGACCCGGTGCCGCCCGGCGGGCCGGCGGCGGCCGGGCCGGGGGCGCCGCGGGCGCTGGTGGTCGGGGCCGGCCCGGCCGGACTGGAGTGCGCACGCGTCCTGGCCGCCCGCGGCCACCGGGTCCGGGTGGTCGAGCGGGGGACGGCCACCGGTGGGGCCCTCCGTGCCGCGTCGGTCGGCCCCGGCCGGGACGGCCTGGCCGCCCTGGCCGACTGGCTGGAGGCCGAGTGCCGACGCCTCGGGGTGGCCGTCGAGACGGACCGGGCCGCCACCCCCGCCGACCTCGACGCGGCCCAGGCCGACGGGGTGGCCGTGGTGCTGGCCACCGGCGGCCGGCCGGCTCCCCTCGGCGTGCCCTCGGACGGCTCGAGCCCCGTCGTCGACGCCGTCGACGCCCTGGCCGGCGACCCGGCCGACCTCCCCGAGGGGCCGGTGGCCGTGCTCGACCCGGTGGGCGGACCGGTCGGCGTGGGCGTGGCCGAGTGGCTGGCCGCCCACGGGAGGTCGGTGGCCCTCGTCACCCCGGACCAGGTGGCCGGCACCCTGCTGGCCCGGACCGGCGACCTGGCCGACGCCAACGGGCGGCTGCAGCGGGCCGGCGTGCGCCGCGAGCTGCGGGCCGTGGTCCGGGCCGTGGGCAACGGTGCCGTCCACGTCGAGGACGTCTGGACCGGGGAGCCCCGGGCCGTCGACGCCGCCGTGGTGGTCGCCTGCGGCCACCGCCTGCCCGACGAGGCGCTCTACCTGGCCCGTCCGGGCACCCTGCGCGCCGGCGACTGCGTGGCCCCCCGGGGGATCGAGGCGGCCGTGCTCGAGGGCCGGCGCCGGGCCCTCGAGATCTGCGGGGTGCTCCCGGCGGCGCGGGTCCCGGCCGGTGCCGGAGCGGTCCGGTGAGCGGATCGGCCCCCGGCCGTCCCGGACGGTTCGCCGGACGGGTGGTGCTCGTCACCGGGGCGGCCCGGGGCCAGGGCCGGCGCCACGCCGTGCGGTTCGCGGCCGAGGGGGCCGACGTGGTGGCCGTCGACGTGTGCGCCCCGGTGGCCGAGGTCGACTACCCCCTGGCCACCACCGAGGACCTGGCCGAGACGGCCGGGCTGGTCGAGGAGGCGGGCCGTCGGGTGGTGACGGCCGCGGTGGACGTGCGCGACGCCGCCGGGCTCGCCGCCGCCGTGGCCGGGGCCGTCGACCGCCTGGGCCGGCTCGACGTGGCCGTGGCCAACGCCGGCGTCTGCTCGGTGCAGCGGTGGGACGAGGTCACCCCGGCCCTGTGGGACGCCGTGGTCGGCGTCAACCTGACCGGGACGTGGAACACCTGCACCGCCGCCCTCCCCCACCTGGTGGCCTCGGGCGGGGGGTCCCTGGTGCTCGTCAGCTCGACCGCCGGGCTCAAGGGTCAGCCGTTCTTCACGCCGTACGTGGCCTCCAAGCACGGCGTGGTGGGCATCATGCGCAGCCTGGCCAACGAACTGGCCTCGCGCCTGGTGCGGGTCAACGCCGTCCACCCGACCGGGGTCGACACCCCGATGCTGGTGGGCATGGCCGGGCTCACCGGGCACATCGAGGACAGCCCCGACGTCGGCTCGATCTTCCTCAACTCGCTGCCGGTGGAGCTGGTGACGGCGGACGACGTGAGCGACGCCGTCCTGTTCCTCGCCTCCGACGAGGCCCGCATGATCACCGGGCACTCGCTGACCGTCGACGCCGGGGCGTCGGCCCGGTGAGGCGGGCCGCGCGGTGAGCGCCGCGGGCACCTACCGGCACCTCTTCACGCCGCTGCGCCTCGGCCCGGTGACGGTGGCCAACCGCATCGTCTTCTCGGCCCACCTGACCAACTACGCACACGCCGGTCGACCGACCCCCCAGCACGCCGCCTACTACGCGGCCCGGGCCGCCGGCGGGGCAGGGCTCATCGTCACCGAGGAGCACTCGACGCACCCCACGGACTGGCCCTACGAGAAGCTCATCCACGGCTTCCACCGCGACGTCGTCGACGGCTACCGGCGCATCACCGACGCCGTGCACGCCCACGGCGTGCCCGTGTTCGCCCAGATCAACCACAACGGCGGTCAGGGCTCGGGCCTGTACTCGCGCCTGCCGGTGTGGGCGCCGAGCCCGGTGGCCGACCCCCTGTTCCGGGAGGTGCCGAAGGCGGTCGAGGCCCACGAGCTGGGCGAGATCGTCGACGGGTACGCCACCGTGGCCGGCCACTGCGTGGCCGGGGGCTTCGACGGCATCGAGCTCCAGTGCTCGCACTCCTCCATCGTCCGCGGCTTCCTGTCCCCGGCCACCAACCGGCGCACCGACGAGTACGGCGGCTCCCTGGCCAACCGGGCCCGCCTCCTGCTCGAGCTGGTCGACGCCGTGCGCTCCACCATCGGCCCCGGGTGCGCCCTCGGCGTGCGCCTCTGCGGTGACGAGCTCATCGAGGGGGGCACCACCATCGACGACGCCGTGGCCGTGGCCCGGATGGTCGAGGCCACCGGCCAGGTCGACTACCTCAACACCTCGATCGGGGTGGCCACGGCCACCCTCTACATGATCGAGGCCAGCATGCAGGTGCCGCCCGGCTACGCCTTCTACATCCCGAGCGCCCTCCGCCAGGCGGTCGACCTCCCGGTGGTGGGCGTGGGCCGGTTCAAGGACCCCCTCCAGGCCGACCGGGCCCTGGCCGAGGGCGTCTGCGACCTCGTCGGCGTGGTGCGCGGCCAGATCGCCGACCCCGACTTCGCCCGCAAGGCCCGCGCCGGCCACGCCACCGACATCCGCACCTGCCTCTCGTGCAACCAGGAGTGCGTCGGGCGGATGGGGCTCAACCGATGGCTCGGCTGCATCGAGAACCCCCGCGCCGGCAAGGAGTCGGCCCCCGTGGCCGCCCCCCGGCGCCGCCGTCGGGTGGTGGTGGTCGGGGGTGGACCGGGCGGCCTGCAGGCCGCGGTCACGGCCGCCTCCCGCGGCCACTCGGTCGTGCTCTTCGAACGCCAGGGTCGCCTCGGCGGGCAGGCCCACGTGGCCGCCGCCGTCCCCAGTCGGGCCGAGTTCTTCGACGTCGCCCGCAACCTCATCACCGCGGCCCGCCGCGAGGGGGTCGAGCTCCGGGTGGGGGTCGAGGCCACGGCGGCGGCGGTGCGGGCCGAGGGACCCGACGCGGTGGTGGTGGCCACCGGGGCCCGGCCGGCCCGGCCGTGGTGGGCCGGGGAGCTGGCCCGGGTGGTCGACGTCCGGGACGTCCTCGAGGGCCGGGTGGCCCCCGAGGGGCGGGTGGTCGTGGTCGACGAGCTCGGCTTCCACCAGGCCACGTCCACGGCCGAGCTCCTGGCCGACCGGGGCTGTGCCGTGGAGATCGTGACCAGCGGGATGGTCGTGGCCCAGGACCTCGGTGTCACCTTGGACATGGAGACGTGGAACGTGAAGGCCCATGCCCGGGGCATCGTCCAGAGCACCGACCTCGTCCCCCTGGGCGCGGCCCCGGGGGCCGACGGCGGGGTGGTCCTCGCCCTCCAGCACCACCCGACCGGGACGGACCAGGAGCGGGCCTGCGACTGGGTCGTCTGCGCCGTGCACCAGGAGCCCGAGGACGACCTGTTCCACGCCCTGGACGGCGCCCCCTTCGAGGTCCACCGGGTGGGCGACTGCCTCACCCCCCGCCGGGCCCACGCCGCCGTGGTCGAGGGCGAGCGGGTGGCGGTGGCGCTGTGAGCACCGCCGACGGGACGGCCGGGCCGGACGGCGGGCCGGCCTGTGTCGCCGTCGTGGTGGCCCGGGACGGCCGGCTACCGGCCGGGGCGGCCGACGCCGTGCAGGAGGCCTCCGGCCACGCCCTGGTGGTGGGGTCGGGGACGGCCGAGGCGGCCCGCGCCCTCACCACGGCCCGCCACGTCCGCCGCTGCGAGACCGGTCCCGGACTGCGTCCGGCCGCCCTGGCCCGGACCCTCGCCCCAGTGCTGGCCACTACCCACCTCGTGGTCCTGCCCGCCTCCCCGGACGGACGGGACCTGGCCCCCCGGCTGGCGGCCGTCCTCGGGCGCCCGCTGCTGGCCCGCGCCCTCAGCGCCGGGTGCCACCGACCCTCCGACGCCGCCGGGCCCACCGTGCGGGCCGAGGTCACCCGCCTCGACGACCAGGTCCTCGTCCCCGTCGAGGTGGGCGGTCCGGCCGTGGTGACCCTGGTGGGCGCCGGGCGGGTCGGGGCCCACCCGCCGGTGCCGCCGCCCCCCGGGGGGGCCGTGGTGGACGAGGTCGTGCTGGCCACGCCGACGGGCGGCCCGGCCGACCCCGAGCCCCTCGGACTGCTCGCCCCCGATCTGCACACCATGGACCTGGCCGACGCCACCCGGGTGGTGGCCGGCGGGGCGGGCCTGGCCGCCGGGGCGGACGACCGCCGGGCGGCCGCCACCTTCGACCTGCTGGTCGGCGTGGCCGCCGCCCTGGGCGGCTCGGCCGGCGCCACCCGGGTGGCCACCGACGCCGGGTGGACGGGGTACGAGCGCCAGATCGGCACCACCGGCGTGGCCGTCGATCCGGACCTCTACGTCGCCCTCGGCATCTCCGGCGCGGCCCAGCACACCGGCGGGCTCGGCGACCCGCGCCACGTGGTCAGCGTCAACACCGACCCCTCCTGTCCCATGACGGCCATGGCCGACCTCGGCCTCGTCACCGACGCCGCCGCCCTGCTGGTGGAGGTGGCCCACCGCCTCGGCGTCGCCGTCCCCGACGGGCTCGCCGGCGACGGGGCGCCACCTCCGGCCGGGGGGACCGGGCGTGGCTGAGGTGACCGAGGTCGACGCCGTCGTCGTCGGGGCCGGGCCGGCCGGCTCGGCCGCCGCCCTGGCCCTGGCCCGCGCCGGCCGGTCGGTGGTCCTCCTCGAGCGGGGGCCCTTCCCGGGGTCGAAGAACGTCTACGGCGGCGTGGTCTACGGGCGGGTGCTCGACGGCATCGTCCCCCGGTGGTGGGAGGAGGTGCCCGTCGAACGGTGGGTGGTGCGCCGGTCGACCATGCTGGTCACGCCCACCCAGTCGCTGTCGGTCGACTACCGGTCGGCGGCCTGGGGCGAGGCCCCCTACAACGGCATGACCACCCTGCGGTGTCACTTCGATGCCTGGCTGGCGGCCAAGGCCACCGACGCCGGGGCCCGGCTGGTGACCTCGACGGTCGCCACCGGCCTGGTCCGCGACGGGACGGGCCGGGTGGTCGGGGTGCGCACCGACCGCGCCGGGGCCGAGGTGCACGCCCCGGTGGTCATCGCCTGCGACGGCGTCAACTCCTTCCTGGCCAAGGAGGCCGGCCTCCTCCCCCCGGCTGCGGCCTCCCACCACACCCTGGGGGTCAAGGAGGTGCTCGACCTGCCGGCCGGCGCCATCAACGAGCGGTTCGGGGTCCAGGACCACGAGGGGGTCGACGTGGAGATCCTGGGGTGCACCCGGGACATCCCCGGGGGCGGCTTCCTCTACACCAACGCCGACACGGTGAGCATCGGCGTGGTCGTCGCCCTTCCCCAGCTGGCCGCCTCGGGGGTGCGTCCCGAGGAATTGGTCGCCGACCTCCGGGACCACCCGGGCATCGCCCCGCTCCTGCGGGGAGCCTCCCTCCGGGAGTACGCCGCCCACCTCATCCCCGAGGGCGGCTACGACACCATGCCCGAGCTCGTCTCCGACGGGCTGCTCATCGCCGGGGACGCCGGGGCCATGACCCTGGCCGCCGGCCTGTGGCTGGAGGGGGTCAACTTCGCCATCGGCTCCGGCGACGCCGCCGGGCGCGCCGCGGCCGGCGCCCTGGCCGCCGGCGACTGCTCGGCGGCCGGCCTGGCCTCCTACCGGGCCGACCTCGAGGGCCAGTTCGTCCTGGCCGACCACAAGCGGCTGCGCAAGGCCCCGGCCCTGGTCCTCTCCGAGCGCGTCCAGCAGCGCTATCCGGGACTGCTCTGCGACCTGGCCGAGGGGATGTTCACCGTGACCAATCCGACGCCCAAGCCAGGGGGCCTCCGGCTCACCCGCCAGGTGGCGGCCGGCCACGGTGTCCGCCTCCGCCAGCTGGCCGGGGACACCCTGCGGGGACTGCGGATCTTCGGATGAGCGCCCCCCGCCCCGCCGACCGGCCGTCGACGCCCCGCTGGCGGGGCATCTCCTTCGCCGAGCGGATGGGCACCGTCGATTTCCGGGTCGGGGCCCGGGCCCACATCACCGTGGACGCCGAGGTGTGCCGGTCGTGCACGACCCGGGCGTGCGTGACGGCGTGCCCGGCCAACCTCTTCACCCCGACGGCCGACGGCGGCATCCTCTTCAACTACGAGGAGTGCTTCGAGTGCGGGACCTGCTACATGGTCTGCAACCACGAGGGCGCCCTCACCTGGACCTACCCCGACGGCGGGCACGGCGTCGTCTTCCACCACGGATGACGGCCCCCACCGGGCCCCTGGTGGCCGTGTGCCTGCGGGTCACCGACCTGCGCCCCGAGGTCGACCGGCTCACCGGGGCCGTCCGGCGGGACCCGCTCGGCGTGGGCCTCACCCCGGCCGACGCCGCCGCCCTCGAGCTCGGCCTGCGCCTGGCCGAGACCTGGTCCGCCCGGGTGGTCGCCCTCACCGCCGGGCCCTCCTCGGTCGACCCCGTGCTCCGCG
The DNA here is from genome assembly GCA_027314705.1 of Acidimicrobiaceae bacterium. Taxonomy (GTDB): domain Bacteria; phylum Actinomycetota; class Acidimicrobiia; order Acidimicrobiales; family RAAP-2; genus Bog-756. Next base: position 1,374 of record DAHVAJ010000103.1, on the reverse strand, counting down.
AGGTCCTGGCCCTCGGCGTCGCCGTGGTGCGGGTGCCCGACGGGGGCGAGGACGACGGCCACGGGTACACGGCCGAGCTGGCCGGTGACGAAGGCGGCCTGGCCCGCACCCTGGCCGCGGCGCTGGCCCCCTTCGGCCCGCCCGACCTCGTGCTGTGCGGGGACCGCTCGGCCGACCGGGGCACCGGCGCCCTGCCCGCCTACCTGGCCCACGAGCTCGGCGCCGCCCAGGCCCTCGGCCTCGTGTCGCTGTCCGCCGGCGACCCGGCAGCCGGACGGCACCTGGTCGGCGAGCGCCGCCTCGACGCCGGGTGGCGCGAGCGACTGCGCATCCCCCTCCCTGCCGTGTGCTCGGTCGAGGCGGCCGGGGTGCGGCTGCGGCGGGCCCCGCTCACCGGGGTCCTCGACGCGGCCGACCGGCCCGTTCCCGTCAACCGCTCGCTGCCGGTGGCCGCCGCCACCGGCCCGGGCGCTGGGTCCGGGGGCGCGGCCGTGCACCTCGGCGGGTCCCGCCCGTTCACCCCGCGTCCCCGGGTCCTCCCGCCGCCGGCCGGGGACGACCCGCGGCGGCGGCTGCTGGCCCTCACCGGGGCCCTGGCGGCCCACGACCCGCCCACCGTGGTCGCGCCGGCCGATGCCGCCGGGGCCGCCGACGTGCTCCTCGCCTTCCTGGCCCGCCACGGCTACCTGCCCGAGGCCGACGGCGACGCCCGGTGACCGGACTCGACCGGATGACCTGGCCCGGGGCCGGGGCCTCGGCCCGGGCCGGGGCCGTGCTGCTCGTCCCCGTCGGGGCCACCGAGCAACACGGACCCCACCTGCCGCTCACGACCGACACCGACCTGGCCGTGGCCGTGGTGGACCGGGCCGGTGCCCTCGACCCGTCCCTCGTGGCCGCCCCGGCGCTGGCCTACGGGGCCAGCGGGGAGCACGTCGGGTTCGCGGGCACGCTCTCCGTGGGCCAGGACGCCGTCGAACTCGTCCTCCTCGAGCTCGGCCGCTCGGCCGCCGCCACCTTCGACCGGGTCGTCCTCGTCTCGACCCACGGGGGCAACGCCGGGCCGCTGGCCCGGGCCGTCGCCCGGCTGGCCGGCGAGGGACGCCCGGTGGCCGCCTGGTCACCGCGCTGGGGCGGCGACGCCCACGCCGGCCGGACCGAAACCTCCCTGATGCTGGCGGTGGCACCGGACCGGGTACGCCTCGACGCGGCCGCGCCCGGGGACACCCGCCCGCTGGACGAGCTCCTGCCACTCCTGAGGGCCGGGGGCGTAGGCTCGGTGAGCGCCAACGGCGTCCTCGGCGACCCGACCGGCGCCTCGGCCGGGGAGGGGCGCCGCCTGCTGGCCGCCGCCGCGGCCGAGCTGGCCGCCGCGGC
>DAHVAJ010000101.1 GCA_027314705.1 Acidimicrobiaceae bacterium | reverse complement strand
GACCCCGCGCCGACCCCGACCCCGGAGCCCGCAGGGGACCACCGCCCGAGCCCGGGCGACGCGGTGGGCGCCAACGGCGCGCCGACCCTCGGGAGGGACGGCCCGGCCGCACCGCCGCCGCCGACCCCGACCCCGGGCGTCGCGGACGGGGCCAGCCTGACCGTCGAGGAGCTGGCCGCGGCCAGCGGGCTCGACTCCGCCGCGCTGCGCCAGCTCTGCGAGTTCGGGCTCCTGGCGCCGGCCATCGTGGCCGGCGTCGAGTACTTCGACGAGCAGGCGCTCGCCGTGGCCCGGGCGGCCGGCCGCTTCGCCCAGTTCGGGATCGAGCCCCGCCACCTCCGCCTGTACAAGAACGCCGCCGAGCGGGAGGCCGGGTTCATCGAGCAGGTGGTCGTCCCCCTGGTGCGCCAGCGCAACCCCGAGGCCCGGGCCCGGGCCGGGGAGACCGCCGACGAGCTGTCCCGGCTCGGCCAGCAGCTCCGGGGGGCCTTGCTCCGGCGGCTCCTCGACGACCTCCTGCGAGGCTGAACGGCCGGAACCCCGCGACCGCGGCCGCCGGCGGGGCGCGTCCTGCGGCGGCGGCGGGTACATTTGGTCCATGGTCGAGGTTCGGCTCCGTGCGGTACGAGTGGACCTGCAGTCCAATACCCCGGTCCTCCTGCTCCAGGAGTCCGAGGGCCTCGGCCGGACGCTGCCCATCTTCATCGGCGCCCCCGAGGCCACGGCCATCGCCTTCGCCCTCCAGGGGATGGACACCCCCCGGCCGATGACCCACGACCTCATCCGCGACCTGCTCGACGCCCTCGGCACCGACGTGGTGCGGGTGGTGGTGACCGAGCTCAAGGAGGCCACCTACTTCGCCGAGATCGTCCTGCGCGAGGACGGCCGCGAGGTGCCGGTGAGCGCCCGCCCGTCCGACGCGGTGGCCGTGGCCGTGCGCACCGGCACGCCCCTGTTCGTGGCCGACGACCTGATGGACGCCGAGGGCATCCTGCTCGCCGTGGAGGAGGAGGAGGACGACGAGGTCGACGAGGACGGGACCGCGAGCCCCGAGGAGCTGGTGGGCGAGTTCCGCGACTTCCTCGACCGGATCCGCCCGGAGGACTTCTCCCCCTGAGTACGCTGCGGCCATGGTGACGATCGGGCACCGACGCCCCGGGCCGGTCCGGCGGCCCACCCTCGTGGTCGGCGCCGTCGTGGCCGGCGCCCTCCTGGCCGCCTGCTCGTCCGGGCCGACGGCGGCGACGAGCTCGACCGCTCCCCGGACCACCACGTCGGTCCCGGCCGGCTCGACCACCTCGACGACGGCGGCCCCGTCCCCCCCGACCCCGACCGGCCCGACCCGCTGTCCGACGACCGGGCTGGCCGTCTCGGTCTCGGGCAGCACCGGGGCGGCCGGCACCCTCGAGACGACCCTCGCCGTGCGCAACACCACGGGGGCCACCTGCGTCCTCGGGGGCTATCCGGGCCTGCAGCTGCTCGGGTCGGGCGGAGCGCTCCTCCCGACCGCGGTGGTCCGCAAGGGGTCGTACCCGTTCACGGCCATGTCGCCGTCCACCGTCACGCTGGCACCGGGCCAGACGGCCTACGTCAACCTGGGCTACTCGGACGTGCCCGTGGGCACGGAGACGACGTGCCCCGCGGCGACGGCGTTCTGGTTCACGCCGCCCAACGCCACCGACCACCTCACGGTGACCGCCACCCTGGCCCCGTGCAACCACGGCACCGTGGTCGTCTCGCCGGTCTTCCCGGCCACCGGGCCCGACACCCAGACGACGGCGCCGCCCTCCTGAGCGGCGCTCAGGCGCCGGGGCGGACCAGGAGCCGGCCCCGGACCCGGCCGGCCTGGATGGCGGCCAGGGCGTCGGGGAGGCCGTCGAGGCCCACCTCCCCGGCGGCCAGGGTGTCGAGCACGGCGGGGGGGAACCCGGCGGCCATCTCCGTCCACACCGCCCGGCGCTCGGCCGGCGGGGTCTGGACGGTGTCCACCCCGAGCAGGGCCACGTCGCGGACGATGAACGGGTAGACGGAGGTCTTGAGGGTGCTGCCGCCGGTGAGGCCGCTGGCGGCCACCGCCGCCCCGTAGCGCAGGGTGCGCACCACCGCGGCCAGGGTCGCCCCGCCCACGCAGTCGACGGCGCCGGCCCACCGTTCGGGTCCGAGGGTGCGCTCGGGGGCCACCACCAGGTCGTCACGGCCGAGGACCGCGACGGCGCCGAGTCCGGTCAGGTAGGCGGCCTCCTCGGTCCGCCCGGTGCTGGCCGTCACCTCGTAGCCGCGTGCCGCGCCCAGGGCCACGGCCATGCCGCCGACCCCTCCCGACGCCCCGGTGACGAGCAACGGCCCGGTCCCGGGCACGAGGCCGTGGCGCTCGAGCCGGTGGAGCGAGAGGGCGGCGGTGAAGCCGGCCGTGCCCAAGAGGGCGGCCCGGCGGGCGGTGAGCCCCGGCGGCAGGGGGACGACCCAGGCCGCCGGCACCCGCGCGTACTCGGCGAAGCCGCCGTGGCGGGCCACCCCGAGGTCGTAGCCGTGCACCACGACCTGGTCGCCGGGGGCCGGGGCGGCGACCTCCGACGCCACCACCGTGCCCACCAGGTCGACCCCGGGGACGAGCGGGGAGGTGCGGGCCACCCGGTTGCCGGGCCGGGCGACCATGCCGTCCTTGTAGTTGACGGCCGACCAGTCGACGCGGACGACGACCTCCCCGTCGGGCAGGTCGTCGGGGGTGAGCGTGGTCACCCCGGCCTCGACCCCGTCGCCGGCCCCGTCCCCGGTCCGGGTCACGACGAAGGCGGCGAAGGAGGCGGGCAGGTTGTCCGGCCGGGGGGACCGGGGGGACCGGGGGGCGGGGGTCATCGGCGCTACCGTACAGAGTCGATGACCGGGGAGCAGGCCAGCGCGGACGCCCCCGGCCGCCGGCCGCCCCTCCCGGCCGCCGTGGTGGCCGCGGGCAAGGTGTCCCGCTCCGGGCTCCAGGTGGCCGACGGCGTCGTCTACTGGAGCGAGGCCCGGCCGGCCGACGGGGGCCGCCAGGTGGTGGTGGCGGACGCCCCCGGCGGTGCCACCGACGTCTCGCCGGCCGGCCGGAGCGTGCGCAGCCGGGTCCACGGGTACGGCGGGGGCGCGGCCACGGTGGCCGACGGCGTCCTCTACACGGTCGACCAGACCGACCAGCGGTGGGCCCGCTCGGTGCCCGGGTCGGACCGGCCGCCCGAGCCCCTCGCCGGCCAGGACCCGCCCGCCGACGCCGGGGAGGTGCGGCGGGGCGACGGGCGGGTCGTGCCCGGGTCCCCGTGGTTCCTGACCGTGGAGGAGCGCACCGGTCCCACCGGGACGACCCACCGGATCGTGGCCCTCCCCCTGGCCGGTGCCGGACCGGGACGGGTGGTGGTGGAGGACGGCGGGTTCGTGGCCGCCCCCCGTCCGGCCCCCGACGGGCGGTTCCTGGCCTGGACGGCCTGGTCCCCCCCGGCCATGCCCTGGGACAGCTCCGAGGTGCGCGTGGCACCCCTCACCACCGGTGCCGACGGCCCGGTGCTCGGGCCGGCCCGGCGGGTGGCCGGGGGGCCCGGGGTGTCGGTGGGCCAGCCGCAGTGGTGCCCGGACGGCGCCCTCCTCCTCGTGGACGACCGGACGGGATGGTGGCTGCCCTACCGCCTGCCCGCCGGGGCGGACGGACCGGGTGCGGCGGTGGCACTGGCCGCCGGGGAGGTCGAGTTCCACGCGCCGGACTGGGTGCTCGGGCAGGCCACCCTGGCCGTCCGTCCGGACGGCTCGGTCGTCGGTCGCATGGGCCGGGGCGGTGGCGACCGCCTGGTGGTCCTGCGCCCCGGGCCCGGCGGGCCGGACGCCGAGGGGTGGTCGCTCGACGTCGTCGACCAGCCGTGCGTGACCCTCGCCGGGGTGGCGTGCCCCGACCGGGACCGGGTGGTGGTGCTCGGCACCACGCCGACCGAGGCCCACGTCGTCCTGGAGGTCGACCCGGCCGGCCGCCGGCCGCCGGTCCGTCGGTCGGCCCCGCCGGTGCCCGTGCCGGACCCCGACGAGGTGGCCCGGGCCGAACCGTTCGTGGCCCACCGGGGCGGGGCCGAGGTGCCGGGGCACTTCTTCGCCCCGCCGGCCGGAGCGGCCCGACCCACCGGCGGCGGCCCGCCGCCCCTGGTCGTCTTCTGCCACGGGGGCCCGACCGGGGCGGGCGAGGCCGGCTGGGACCCGGTCGTGCAGTTCCTCGCCGCCCGGGGCCTGGCCGTCGCCGTGGTCGACTACCGGGGCAGCTCGGGCCACGGCCGGGCCTACCGCGACGCCCTGCGGGGCGCCTGGGGGGTGGCCGACGCGGACGACTGCGTGGCCTACGCCGAGGCCCTGGCCGCCGCCGGACGGGTCGACCCCGGCCGCATGGCCGTCCGGGGCACCAGCGCCGGCGGGTTCACCGCCCTGTGCGCCCTGAGGCGGGCGCGGGTCTTCACCGCCGCGGTGGCCTGGTACGGCGTCACCGACCTGGCCGCCCTGGCCGCCGAGACCCACGACTTCGAGGCCCACTACCTCGACGGACTGGTCGGCCCGCTGCCCGAGGCGGCCGCCGTCTACCGGGCCCGGTCGCCCCTCCACCACGCCGCCGGGCTGGCCGGCCGGGTGCTGCTCCTCCAGGGTGCCGACGACCCCGTCGTGCCGGCCTCCCAGTCCGAGCGGTTCGCCGCCGAGCTGGCCGGCCACGGGGTCTCCTGCGAGCTGGTGGTCTTTCCCGGCGAGGGCCACGGCTTCCGCCGGGCGGCCACCATCGAGGCGGCCCTCGGGGCCGAGCTCGCCTTCTACACCGGGCTCTTCGGCCCCGAGGCGATGCCGGCCGGGGCCGGGAAGGTGGCGGCCGGGGCCGGGGCGATGCCGGCCGGGGCCGGGGAGGTGGCGGACCGTGGCCGATGAGGCCCCCGCCGCCGTCCGCCGCCGGGCCGGGCCCGTGGTCGCCGCCGCCTCGGCCTGGCTGCGGGCCCTCTCCCCGGTGGGGCGGGACGCCGTCCTCTACGGGGCCTCCGCGCTGTTCGCGCTGGTCACCGCCTTCGCCGTGGGCATCCCCCTCTACCGGCAGTGGGGCCAGATGGCCGTCGGCCCCTATGCCGCCGCCTGGCTGCTGACCGGTGGCGTGGCCCTGCGGCGGGCCCGCCGGGGCACCCGGCCCACCGGCGGCGGCCGGCGCGACGCGGCCCGGATCGTGGCCCTGGCTCTGGTGCTCCTCGGGGCCACGGTGGTGCCCCTGGCCCTGGAGGTGGTCTGGCGCTCCGAGGGCAACGCCGCCCTCCACGTGCAGCCCGAGGTGGTGGTGGTCGAGCGGGCCGGCATCCGGGCCTACCACGGCCGCGACCCCTACCGGGTCGTCGACCGCAACGGCCACATCCTCATCCACCAGAGCGCCCTGCCCGTCTACGAGCTCTACTACCCCTACCTCCCCGGGATGGTGGTGTTCGGCTTCTCGAGCGGCAGCCGGGTCGAGGCCCGCCTGACCGACGCCCGCATCCAGTTCCTGCTCTTCACGGCCGTCGTCACCCTGGTGGCCCTGAGTCGGATCCGGCCGCCGAGCGACGCCCGCTTCCGCGTCCTCCAGGCCCTCACCGTCCTGCCCACGGCGGCGCTGCCCCTGGCCACCGGGGGCGACGACATGCCGGTGGTGGCCCTCCTGCTGGCCGGCCTGGTGGCCCTCCAGCGCCGACGGCCCGTCGTCGCCGGGCTGCTCCTCGGGGCGGCCTCGACGCTCAAGTTCACGGCCTGGCCCCTGGTCGGCCTGGCCGTCTTCGCCGTGGTCGACCGGTCGGGGAAGCGGGCCGCGGGCCGCTTCCTGCTCGGGGTGGCCGCCCTGGTCGTCCCGGTGGTGGTGCCGGTGGCCCTCAGCAACCCCTCGGCCTTCATCGACAACGTGGTGCGCTTCCCGCTCGGCCTGGCCGGGGTGTCGTCACCGGCGGCGAGCGCCCTGCCCGGCCACATCTTCGTGTCGCTCTTCCCGGCCCTCCACCGGGCCTACGTGGTGGTGGCGGCGGTGGGCGGCCTAGCCGTGCTCGGCTGGCGCCTGTGGCGCCACCCGCCCCGCGACGCGGCCGCGGTGGCCTCGCTCACCGGGTGGGTGATGCTGGTGGCCATCCTGCTGGCCCCGGCCACCCGGGTGGGCTACCTCCTCTACCCGATCAACCTGTTCCTCTGGGCCTGGATGCTTCGGGGGGCCGAGACCCCGGCGTCGCCGGTGGTCGAGGCGGTGCCGGTGGCCGCCGGGGCGGCCTAGTTGGTGCCGTCGGGGAGCTCGAAGAGCTCGACGGTGTAGGGGGTGACCCCGGCCGTCGTGGTGGGGGAGATCACCACACCCACCTCCCAGTAGTAGCCGTCGCCGCTGCCCTGCTTGGCCAGGACCTCGGCCGCGCCCGGGGCCCCCTGGGGGGCGCCGCCCACGTAGAGGATCTGCCACCCGAGGCGCGGGAGGGCCAGCCGGAAGGTGTCCGACACCTCGGTGGCCGAGAGGCCGGTGGTGAGGGCGACCGTGCGGTCGAACTGGGCGGTGTTGCGGTCGGAGTTGGTGACGTGCTGCACCCGGCTGTCGGCGGGCACGCCGAGCTTGCCGAGGATGTCGGCCGGCGGCTGGCCCAGGCTCGCGATGGCGTGCAGGGCGGTCGTCGCCGGGGCGAGGGGGACCGAGGTGCCGTCGGGCAGCCGGACCTGGGTGAGGGTGTAGGTGGGCGTGTTGCCGGTGGCGAGGGCCGAGGCCAGCCCGCCGCCCACGACGATGAGGACGGCCAGGCCCAGCACCACCAGGGCCGGCCCCCGGCCCGTGGGGCCCCCCGGCGGGGCGACCGGCGCCGGGGCGTCGTCGGCGCCGGGCCGGGCGCCCTCCTCGGTGGTGACCATGGGGCCAGCGTACCGGCGGGCCGACCCGGTCCCCGGGCGGCGCGCACCGGGCCGACGCGGCCCGTCCTCGCTACACTTCCCGCGCCCGCCGGGAACGGGCGGCGCGAGACGGGAGGGACGGCCATGGCCCACGGGGACCGCAGCCAGCGAGCCGGGGACGGCGGTCCCCCCGGCCGACCCCTCAGCCGGCGCGCCCTGCTCGGCTCGGCGGCCCTCGGCGTGGCCGGGGCGGCCCTCGCCGCCTGCGGCGGGGGCACCGCCACCTCGACCGGTTCGCCCACCACGGCCCGGGCCCGCCGGGTGGGCCGGGCCGTCGGGGTCCCGCCCGACCCGACCGTGCCGGTGGGCACCGACCGCCTGCCCCAGATCGACCACATCGTCGTGGTCATGATGGAGAACCACTCCTTCGACAACCTGCTCGGGGTCCTCGGCCGGGGCGACGGGCTGCCCCGGGGGGCCAACGGGCAGCCGTCGGCCACCAACCCGGACGGGAAGGGCCACCTGATCCGCTCCTTCCCCATGCCCACCCCGTGCCAGCTGCACGGCAAGCCCTCCCAGTCGTGGAACGCCAGCCACGCCCAGTACGACGGGGGCCGGCTCCAGGGCTTCGTCACGAGCGACTCGGGTCCGGTGGCCATGGGCTACTGGACCCCGCCGGCCATGCCCTTCACCGCCTCGCTGGCCGCCACCTACCCCCTGGCCGACCGGTGGTTCGGCTCGGTGCTGGCCCAGACCTACCCCAACCGTCGGTACCTGCTGGCCGGCACGTCCCTCGGCCTCATCGACGACACCCTGCCCGCCGGCCTCCCCCCCAACGGCACCGTCCTCGACGCCTGCAACCGCCACGGGATCACCTGGCGCAACTACTACTCCTCGCTCCCGACGGCCGGGGTGTTCCTCACCCTCCTCGGCCAGCCGGCCATCACCACCGGGCTGGCCCCCATCGCCCGCTTCTACGAGGACGCGGCGACCGGGTCGCTGCCGGGGTTCTCCATCGTGGACCCCGACTTCGGGAGCCAGAGCGAGGAGGACCCCCAGGACATCCAGTACGGCGACGCCTTCCTGGCCAAGGTGGTGGGCGCCGTCACCTCCGGTCCGGCCTGGGCCAAGACCCTGCTGGTGTGGTGCTACGACGAGCACGGCGGCTACTACGACCACGTGCCCCCGCCGGCGGCCGTGCCCCCCGACGACGTGGCCCCGGCCCTCGGCCCCGGGGACGTGCCCGGCGGCTTCGACCGGCTGAGCTTCCGGGTGCCGGCCGGGGTGGTCAGCCCCTACGGCCGCCCCGGCCACGTCTCCTCGACCGTCTACGACCACACCTCGGTGCTCCGGCTGGTGGAGACCAAGTGGAACCTGCCCGCCCTGACCCGACGGGACGCGGCGGCCAACGACCTGCTCGACCTGGTCGACCTGGCCGGGACCCCGCACTTCCTGCGACCGCCGGTCCTCCACGCCGCGGCCGACCCCGCCCTGGAGGCGTCGTGCCTGGCCACCGGGGCGGGGACCATCCCGCCGGCCTCGGCCGTCCTGCCCGCGCGCTGACCGCCGGCGAGGGCCGCCCGGTCAGGTTCGTCCGGACCCCTCCCGGGCCGGTCCGAGGGCGGAGGCGGCACGGAACGAGACGGCGGCCGCCCCGACGGTCGAGGCCAGCACCAGCCAGCGCGTGCGGCGGGGGAGCCGCCCGAAGGCCACGACGGTGGCCACGGCGTCGACGGCGTCGGCCAGGCCGGCCCCGGCCACCCACGGCCGGGCGCCGGCGTCGGGACCGGCCAGGCCGGCGAGGGTGCCGAGCCCGAGGGCCAGGTCCCGCCCGGCGAGGGCCCGGGACAGGACCCGCACCTCCCGGGCGGCGGCGGCGTCCCCGATCCAGGGGCGGGCCAGGGCGGTGGGTGCCACCAGGGCCCCGGCCCCGAGGGCGACCCGGCCGGCGGCCACCAGCCGGGCCAGGTCACGGGGGCGGGGCGGGTCCACCCGGCCAACCTACCGGTCGCCCGGACGGCGGTCTGCCGTCACGCAACGAAGCAACGACACCACGCTCCGTGAAATGGGTTCACGCGATGTTTACTTTCCGGTGACGATCGCACACAATGCCTCCAGCCGAGCACGACCTCCCTCGGGTGGTCGTGCGGAGGGGGTCCGGCCCGGTGGGGCCGGTGGAGATCCTGTGAATCCGGGGGGGTTCCGGGGGGGCAGTGGCCGGGTCGTCGAGACCCGGCCACTGACGCGTCCGGGGACGGTCGGGGATCGGTCGGGGGTCGGCCCGGCCCGGGCGGGGTCACCGTGGGTGCGACCAGCCGAAGGGGTCGAGGGGGCCGTGGCCCCGGCCCAGGTGCCACCCGGCGGCCCCGGCGAGGGCCCGGTGCACGAAACGCCGGGCCCCGGTCACGGCGGTGGGCACGTCGTCCCCCGAGGCCAGCAGGGCGGCGGTGGCGGCCGAGAGGGTGCACCCGGTGCCGTGGTTGTTGACCGTCACCACCAGGTCCGCCTCGAGCACGTCGGCCCGGCCCTCGTGGACCAGCACGTCGACCACCCGCCGGGCGGCGTGGCGCCCCCCCTCGTGGACGCCGGGCAGGTGCCCGCCCTTCACCAGCACCCAGGCCGGCCCCAGGTCGGCCACCCGGCGGCCCAGCTCGGCCATGGCCTCCGGGTCGGCGGCCCGGCCGGGCTCGGTGCCGGCCAGGAGGGCGGCCTCGACCAGGTTGGGGGTGACCAGCAGGGCGTGGGGCAGCAGCCGGCGGCGGTAGGCCTCGAGCCCCTCCTCGTCGAGGAGGGTCCGGCCGGTCGAGGCCACCATGACCGGGTCGACCACCAGCGAGGGGAGCTGGCCGGCGGCGGCCCGGCGGCCCACCACGTCGATGGTGGCCGCCGAGACCAGCAGGCCCGTCTTGGTGGCGGCCACGGGCAGGTCGGCGAGGACGGCGGCGATCTGGGCGTCCACCAGCTCGGCCGGGACGGGGTGGACGGCCACCACCTCGGCCGTGTTCTGGGCGGTGACGGCGGTGACGGCGGTGGTGGCCAGCACGCCGAGGGCGCTCATGGCCTTGAGGTCGGCCTGGATGCCGGCCCCGGCCCCCGAGTCGGAGCCGGCGATGGTCAGGGCCACCGGGGGGCCGGCCCGGCCGGTCACCGCCCGATGCGGCCGGCGGCCGGCGAGGAGGCCTCGGCATGGAACCGCCGGGTGATGCGGCCGGCGAGCCGGGCGGCCCGGCCGGCGGCCACGGCGTCGCGCATGGCCCCGGCCATGCCCTCGGGGTCCTCGGCCCGGGTCACCGCCGAGGCCACCAGCACCGCGTCGCAGCCCAGCTCCATGGCCACGCAGGCGTCCGACGCGGTGCCGATGCCGGCGTCGAGCACCACCGGCACCCCGGCCTGTTCCACGATGAGCTCGATGTTGTGGGGGTTGCGGATGCCGAGGCCGGTGCCGATGGGCGCCCCGAGGGGCATCACCGCCGCGCACCCGACCTGCTCCAGACGGCGGGCCACCACCGGGTCGTCGCCGCAGTAGGGGAGGACCACGAAGCCGTCGGCGACGAGCTGCTCGGCCGCCGCCACCAGCTCGAGCGGGTCGGGCAGGAGGGTGCGGTCGTCGCCGATGACCTCGAGCTTGACCCAGGCGGTGTCGAACGCCTCCCGGGCCAGGCGGGCGGTGAGGACGGCCTCGGCCGCGGTGGAGCACCCGGCGGTGTTGGGCAGGACGCCGACCCCGAGGCCCTCGATGAGCTCGACCAGCGAGTGGCGGGTGGTGGGGTCGACCCGCCGGACGGCCACGGTGGCCAGGGCCGCCCCCGAGGCCACGAGGGCGCGCCGGAGCGAGTCGGGGCTGGTCATCCCGCCCGTCCCGAGCAGGACCCGGGAGGACAGGGCGGTGCCGGCCACCACCAGCGGGTCGGCGGGGGTCTCTGCGGCCATCGCCCGTCACGGTACCCCTCCCGGGCGCCGGCTCAGCCCCCGGCGGCGGCCGTGACGATCTCGACCTCGGCCCCGGGCGGGACCGGTGTCCGGTCCCAGGCGCTGCGGGGCACGACCTCGCCGCCCACGGCCACCGCCACCCCCCGCGGCGAGGGACAGACCTCGGCCACCAGTCCGGCCACCGTGGTACCCGGGACCAGCCGGCGGCGGGTGCCGTTGACGACCACCGCGCCGTCGCCGGCCGCGCTCACGGGCCGGTCCCGGTCAGGGCGGCGGCCCGGTCGGGCCGGAACCGGTCGGGCCGGAAGGCGTCGAAGAGGCCGGGGTGGGCCGGGCCGGTCCCGGTGACCAGGGCGGCGATCTCGTCGGCCGTGACCGGGGCCAGGAGGAAGCCGTTGCGGTAGTGCCCGGTGGCCACCAGGAGCCCGTCGACGGCGGTCCGGCCCACCAGGGGACCGTTGTCGGGCGAGCCGGGGCGCAGGCCCGGGGTCCACTCGACCAGGCCGTACTCGTCGAGCACCGGCACCAGCCGGCGGGCGTCGTCGAGCAGGTCGCCCACCCCCCCGAGGGGGACGGCCAGCTCGAAGCCCCGCTCCTCGGACGTGGCCCCGACCACCAGGGTGCCGTCGACCCGGGGCACCAGGTAGCAGGTGCGCCCGTGGACGAGGCCCCGCACCGTGCGGCGCAGGCGGGGGGCCCCCGGCCCGGCCCGGAGCCGGACGGTGACCCCGCGCACCGGTCGCACCGGCGGCCGGTCGGCCGGGGGCACCCCGTCGACGTCGGCCGAGTGGCTGCCCGCGGCCAGGACCACGGCGCCGGCCCCGAGCCGCCCGCCGCCGGCCAGGTCGACCCCCCCGGCCCGGCCCGCGGC
>DAHVAJ010000099.1 GCA_027314705.1 Acidimicrobiaceae bacterium | reverse complement strand
CGCCGCCCCTTTGGCGAAGGTCATCTTCACGACGCGCTTGTACGTCTCGCCGGTACAGATCAGTCCGTCGTGCGACCACACCGGAACCCCTCGCCACTTCCACTCCTCGACGACGTCGGGATCGGCAGCCTTGACGGCGGCACGGAGTCGGCTGAGCATCGCGCCCCGCCAGTCGCCCAGCTCCTCGATCCTCGCGTCGATCAGCCGTGCCGGAGATTCGCCTTCCTCGGACCCGCGCTTCACCATGACCGGCTCTCTCTCAGTCCCACGGCATCGCTGAGAGCAGACTGGGTTGAATGGGGTTCACTATCACCTTGCCGCTGCCAGATCTAGAAAGGCGCATAGCGACGGGTCGAGGGACCCTTTTCCGGCACTTCGGAAATCAGAGTTCATCGCTGTGACAGCCGTGGATAAATCCGCCGAGGCAGACCGCGCGCTCGATGCCACGCACCGTGCCATGTGGGCTCTGGGCGACTACCCCACTGTGGCGGCCGAGTGCCAACGCGTTCAGCCAGCTTACAGCGTGGGAGTCGCCCCGACGATATTGCTCACATGGACTCCGAGGCTGGGAAGCGATCCCAAGTACTGCGCGTCGCCAAAGGCAAAGGTTCCGCCATCCGCGCCGATGAGGAGGTAACCCTGACCATCCGTGCTCGGGACGATGCCAACAATGTCGTTGGCGACCACGTTCTGCCCAGGCAATGAACCGAAATAGTTGGCATCGCCAAATGAATATACGGCACCGTTGGATGCAACCAGCCAATACCCCCCTCCATCGGGGGTCTCTGCCAACGCCACGATGTTATTGACGCTGATGCCGTCGCTAGGAAGCGAACCGAAATACGGTGCATCCCCGAATGTGAATACGCCCCCATCAGAGCCGACGAGCAGGTAACCTCTGTCGTCTGGGGAAGGCACTATGCCCCTAATATTGTTGACATGGACACCCAGGCCCGGAAGTGAGTCTTCGAACGGGGCATTGAAGGCGAACACCCCACCGTCGGAACCAACGAGAAAGTATCCCTGGTCATTCGCGGTGGGTACGATGCCGGTGATGTTGTTGACATGGACACCGAGTCCTGGAAGTGAGCCGTAGAAGCCGGAACCGGAAGCGCCGCCGAATACATAGACGCCCCCGTCCGATCCAACAAGGTCATATCCAGCGAAACTAAATACCCCTGAGTTAACTTCGAAGATATATCGACCCAGTACGCTGCTATTGAGATCGTTGTTGATCAATCCGGTCGCTGGATTTGAATTCAGGAAGGCGTTGGGAACACCGGAGCCTCGAAGATTGAATGAGTCTCCTGGATTGGCCGTTCCATTAGAGAATCCTACGAACGCAGTGTTACCGGTCGGACCATTGATGCAGTTGGCGTCGCCCCCGCTTGCTTGACCCGTATCCCATTGGATGTTTCCGTAATTGAACTCCATATCAAAGCTGTCACCGAGGGGGCTTGACTGAACGTCAGGACGATCAATGAGAATGAGTTGAAAGTCATTTTGCACGGTGTCGTTCTGATCGTAGCAGCCGACACCGGGCCAGTTGACGACGAACACTTGATGACCATTCAGCGTGCCGGTGCCGAAGTTCACGACGTTTCCGATACGAGTATCCACATCGGCGAAGAAGGGCGCGATGATGGGATTATTAAATGAGGTCAGATCCGTTGGGGTGAACGTCGAAAGCGGTTGGCCAAACGTTATGTTGCCATTGTTGTTGACGTAGGCGGAACTGTACGGCGTACCGAAGAAGTTGATGGTGAAGCCCAGAGGAGTAGTTGCGGGCCCAGTTTGACCATTTGGGCCGGGGCACGGGACAGGGGCATTGCCATTACCTCCGCAAGGCCACGTACCGTCGTCGTTTGCCGGAAATTGCGTCTCGACGTAGTTATTGATCTGTCCCGGACCGTTACCTATCGAAACCACAGCCCCCGGACCGCTGTTGGAATGCACGCGTCCGACCGGATGTGTTTCCGTGGACCGTGGGCCCGCCTGCTTGGTGGCCGCAGATGCTTCGTGTGTGCCAGCCAGTACCACGAGCGGCAGTGACAGTCCAACGATGCCAAGAAGACGCCATGTCCGAAGACCCAACCCACCTGATGTGGTTCCGCCGCGCCGATTCCTCTGAAGGATTCTGACTCCCATGAGCTCCGCCTTTCTCAACCCACCTGCCGAAGTAGTAGCAGGTGAAATGGAAACTGTCAATATGAATCCTCCGAATTGGGCGAAGGGTCTGAGTCCGGGTGAAAACCACTTCCGTGTGTAGTTCACTGCCGGTCGTCTGCCCGGGTGGGGGCACCGGTGTAGATCCATTCGCCGTGCCAGTTGTCGGCATGAATGGGCAGGGCAAGGAGCACCGTGCCGCTCCCATCGGGTTGGTGATTCTCACCGTAACCTCTCCTTCGTGTTCTCGTGCCGTGACCGTCAACGTTGATGGGGGCGCGTCCACCCACTGACCGATCGGGTCGCGCAGACCTGGGCGATGGCCGAACGTGTGCGTGTCCGGGAGATCACCAGCGCCGAGGGCAACAAACTGCTCGGGATCGTGCGACGAGGATCGGGGTCGGTCGTCCGATGGCGAAGGGCCCAGATCGTGCTGTGGTCCACCCAGGCCATGGACGTGCCGGCCATCACCAAGATCGCCTTCACCTCCGAGGACCGGGTGCGCGAGGTGATCCACAACGTCAACACCGACGGGTTCGACTCCCTGGCTCCGAAGTACGCCGGAGGGCGACCACCGAAGTTCACCCTGCCCGAACGCCAGGCCATCAAGAAGATCGCCCGGTCCCGACCACAAGACCACGACCTGCCCTTTTCGACCTGGACCCTGTCGAAGCTGGCCGAGTTCCTGGTCGCCGAGGGGGTGGTCGACGACATCAGCCACGAGGGCCTGCGGGTCCTGCTCCGAGAGGAGGGCGTGTCGTTTCAAGTGATCGAGACCTGGAAGCAGTCGACCGATCCGGACTTCGAGGCCAAGAAGAACCGGATCCTCGAGCTCTACGCCATCGCCGACGGCACGACCAGGCCGAAGAAGGGGGATCCGACCGTCGTCATCTGCATGGACGAGTTCGGGCCGGTCAACCTCCAGCCCCACCCTGGCAAGCGGTGGGCTCCGGTGGCGACCGGCTGAGGCGACCGGGACGTCCCCCGGCGCCGCCGACGGCGCGCCACCTACAAGCGACCCCACGGCGTGCGGCACCTCATGGCCGGCTACGACTTCTCGACCGACCACCACTACGGGCTCATCACCACGACCAAGGGTCGGACCCAGTTCCTGGCGTTCGTTCGCTACCTCCGCACCCGGCACCCGCCGGAGGTCCGCATCGCCATCGTGCTCGACAACTTCAGTCCCCACACGTCGACCAAGTCCGACCAGCGCGTCGCCCTCTGGGCCGCGGGCCAACAACGTCGAGCTCGCCTACACACCGACCGATTCGTCGTGGCTCAACCGGATCGAGGCCCAGTTCCAGACATCCACTACTTCGCCCCCGACGGTACCGACCACGCCAGCCACAAGGAGCAGGCCTCCATGATCCGCCGCTACATCATCTGGCGGAACCGCAATGCGCCCGAGCCCTACGGGATCTGGTCAAGCGCGCAAACGTTGCCTGATGCGGCACTAGGTTGAACTTGAAGATTGGTGCGGTGGACGTCGCGTCGGGGGTCCTTCAGGTCGGGCAATCGGTCGAGCACCGTTCTGGTGGACGCAACTCACTGGACTGACTGGGGGCTGTGGCGGGCACGTCGTCGAGGTTGCACCATCCGAGCCGAACTCAACACCGCCTTCGTCCCAGGAGCGTCGTCGTCACCGTCTAGGAAGTCTCCCACTCACCGGGCACGAGCGGCACGGCGACTGGAACTACCCCCTGCATCCGACTTCGGTTGCGCAATCAACTCTGCGGTGCCTCTCTAGCAACATGACCGAAATGCACTACACACTGATAATGACCGGCTCTACTTGTACTTCGCTCTGGTGGCCCACTGCAGGAAGCGCTCGATCTGGGGAAGCGACGGGTCGCGCTGGTCCCGTTCGGGAACCGTGCCATCCGCATTGACGGGGTTGAGTCGGGCGACCTCGTTGAACGCAACCCGGTAGCGCAGCCAGGCCCGGCTGCGCTTCGAGAGCTTCCCTTCCGAGGCTGTTGGGGCCGGCATCTGTCCGGCCATGCGTATCGCGTCATTGATCCGGGTGGCAGAGGTGACCCCGACCCGGAAGAGGGTCTCTGCGTCCTCGGGTGCAGGGACCGACGACCGCTCCTCCTCAGGGTGAAGGAGGACCCGGTAAAGGCGGTCCACGTCGTAGAACTGAGACCGATGGTAGAAGAAGTCGGCCCCGGCCTCGCGCATCCGTGTCCGCAGCGCATCGTCGAAGAAGTGGCCGGTCACCACCACGACAGCAGTCTCTTCGGGTGAGCGGACGGCCCGGATAGCCTCTACCACACCCACCCCGGGGAAGTGGTCACCGTCCCTGCGCTCGTCGGCCGCGTCGACAAGCGCCACGTCGACTGACGACCACCGGGACTCATTGCAGGAAACTGCCTCCTCGTGGTCGAGCACACCGATCACTTCGAGTTCGGGGCGCTCAGCCAACAGTTCGGCAAACCCCCTCCTGCTGATGTCGTCGTCGTCCACGATCAGGACCCTCGTTACCGTCACAGGTCCTCCAGTCGTTTGGTCACCTCGTTGAGTCGGCGCTCCACCTCGGCGGCGATGGCAGGATCGAGTTCGGGGCGTACCTCGTCGAACGCTCGGGCGGTGCGTCGGTAGCCGGAAGTCGCCAAGTTGATCACGCTGGCGCGGCCGTCGTCGAAGGCGTCGGATAATGCACGGCGATCACTGTCAGCGGTTTGGACCCGGACCTCCTCCTCCTGGGCGGCAAAGGATGCATCGACAGAGGCCATCGAGATCACGGCCGAAATGGGCCAGAGGAGCTCCATCACGACGTGTCGGAGGGGCGGTCGGTCCGGGTGGATGGCAACTCCCAAGGCGACGATGAACAACAGCGCGGCGATCGACACCTTTCGCTCGACTTCTGAGAGGTCGTCCCAATAAAGGGGCAGGATCAGGAGGGCCGGGGTGATCGAGCTCGAGGCAGGGAACAACCCTACGCCATCCGCATTTCGGGTCCTTCCCATGGTGGTGGTGACGGCGACACAGTCGAAGGCGCCTGCAATCAGAGCCGCAGCCAGGATTCGAAAGTGAGCTTCACGCCCGTGGCGGACCAGCTGGCGATGCGACCAGACCACGAGGGCCGCCTCGGCTGCGGCCAGAGGGGCGACGAACCGGACGTCGGAGCGGGGTCCGGTGGGCAGCAGTGAATCGACGGTCCAAAAGGTTGCGGTCACAAAGCCCAGTGGGCCGACGTCGAAAGGATCGAGATCGCTGTGGGGATCCGGCGGGATCTCGATGGTGTGGCCCCCGATGAGCAAGTGCACTGGGAGGTTCGGATCAGAGGTGGAACTCCGTTGAAGTCGGCTTACCCGGATCCGACCCCGGAGATTCCCCCGGGCAGAGAGTTTGCCGAGCAGGTCGACGAGCGTCGTGGCCTGTTGTGGGGTGAGGGTGAGGGTGCCGTCCCCCTCGCTGAGGTCGAAGGTCACGTCGGCGGCCAGGTCGGGCTGGGCCCCGTTGTTGGTGCGCTCGAACTGGGCGAGCACCACTCCGAGATAGCTGGCGTGGTTGGCGGTGGTCGTAGCGAGGGACTGCTTCCAGGCGGCGAGTTCCCGTCCTGTGGTCATCCTGAGTCTGTCGGCAGGATAGGACATCGAGGCGAGCAGCGGATCGGTCCGGCTGAGCAGGTCGATTATCGAGTCGGCCCCCATGGCCACGTCGTTCTGACCGGCGAGGTAGGCCCTCTGGCTCTGGGCATCCAGCTCGTGTCGGTGCTGGGCGAGGGAGACATTCCTCCTGCTCTCCTCGTAACGGGCGAGACCGGCCCCACAGGCGACAGCCATCACCTGGAACCGGAAGGACGCCAATGACCGGGAGTACCCCTTCGATCTCCGGACGAATGCGGTCACCAGTGCGTTCGTTGCCGGCACCAGAAGGCCCCAGGGGCCCTTTCGAATGCCGGTCTCCATGGCCAGGGGTACGCCGGTCAGAGAGGCGAGATCGGCACGATCGTGGTGCAGTGACCACAGGGCGGTGTCGGTGGCGTCGGCCACCAACCGGGGAACAAGGGCGAATCGCTTGGTCCGCCCGAGGACCACGCCCACCGCCACATCCCAGAGAGCGCTGGTTGTCACCCCCAGGACGAGGTGGCGTCGAGGCGTACCGGATTGACGGGCCAGACCAACCTGGATCGCGCGGGTGGCCAACCTGAGCGTGGTGTGGAGTCGGGATCGCTGGTGCAGCAGTGCCTGTCCGAAGACGTACTCGGGCCCGCCCTCCCCCTGATCCATGCCGCCAATCTTACGAAGAACCCGGCTGATTGCTCGTGGATGCACGAAGGGCAGGAGTGGCGCTGCTGTCCGAGAACCAAGCCCAGCACCGAGCGTCACTGTCGGCCACCGACAGTGGGCGAACCACGTTGGCTCATCATCATGGATAGTGCGCGTTCTGCCCCCTTCGATCGCACAGGGCGCGGTCTTAGGCTTGGAGCAACAGGGGCCACCAGCCACCCCTGCGCCCATCTTCAACCGGTGGCGTCGAAATGGCACCGAGAGGCCACAACTCGGCGAGAGCGGTCCAGGTGGTTCGAGGTCCGGCGTCCGAGCGCTCGGCGAGACATGGGGGACCGAAGTTGACGGACAGAACGGCGGACGAGCTTGCACATTTGGCTTCCCTGCACCACCAGGGAATCCTCTCGGAGAAGAAGTCCCACTCGAGAAAGTGGGCACTTCTGCGTTCGGGAACCGGTTCCACCGCTCCGGGGGCGCGACACACGGCGGGCGTCCTCGGGGCGGTGGGCGTCGCACTCGCCGTGGTGGAGGCACCGGTCGCGGTGTTCGCGGCTCTTCGCGTTCAGCCGGGGGGCGGTACTCGTCCGCTGATCCGCCCATAGGTATCCACCTGTAGGGCCCCGTGGCCCCCGATTCTTGCGGTTACCAGACCAGCGAGGACGGAGGACACGGGACATGGATGACCGTAGTGGTGGCGCGAGCGCGCTGTTGGGAATGGACGGCTTCGTCGTGCTGTCGACGACCGAGACCGACCACCAGCTGTGGCTGCTCGTCGAGACGACGACTGCCGTGGTGGGCTGTGCGGCCTGCGGGGTGCGGGCCGTTGGCCAAGGCCGGCGTGAGGTCCAAGACCGGGATCTCCCCATCGGGGGTCGGCCGGTGCGGCTCATGTGGCGAAAGCGCCGGTGGCTCCGTCGTGACCGGGACTGTCCGACCAAGTCCTTCACCGAAGAGCGCGCCCTCGTCGAGGGGTGCCTGACCCGCCGGGCGGCCCGGGAACTCTGCCGCCTGATGGGCGAGGAGGGGCAGAGCGTGGCCTCGGTGGCCCGGTCCTTCGGGGTGGGATGGCACGGGGCGTGGGCTGCGGTCTGACGCCAAGGGCGACCGCTCGTCGATGATCCCCGTCGGCTCCACGGGGTCCGGGCCCTGGAGGTCGACGAGCACAAGCTGCTGGCCGCCGGATCCACCCACCACACGATCTACGCCACCCAGCTGGTCGACATCGACCGCCACGTCCTCCTCGATGTGATCAAGGACCGCAGCGCAGCCTCGGTGTCTACCTGATCGGACGACCGGACCCGGTACTTCCGGGACCACGTCGAAGTGGCCGCCATCGATCCGCACGCCGGCTACCGCAAGGCCCTCGTCTCGTCCCTGCCCCGGACCGCCATCACCGTCGACGTCTGCCACGCCGTCAAGCTGGCCCACGCTGCGGTGGATGACGTGCGTCGGCGGGTCCAGCGCGAGACCCTCGGCCACCGGGGCCGCAACGAGGACCCGCTCTACGGCATCCGCCGGCTCCCCATCCGGAGCTACGAGCGGCCGTCCGACAAGCAGCAGGTCCGCATCACCGAAGCCCTCCGCCGCGGTGACCCCTACGACGAGGTGGGTGGTGTTGGCCGTCAAGGAACAGCTCCGCTGGCTCCGAATGCCAGGTCTACGATCGGCGTGCTCAAAGGGAGACTACGGAAGTTGCTGGATCTCTACTACTCAGACTCGATCAGTGCTGCGACGTTCACAAGCGAGGAGAAGCGACTCATTGCACAGATTGCATCGCTGGAGGACGAGGCCGCCCGCTTGGAGGAGCAGGCACGTGAGAAAGTGCGAGCGGCTGAGCGATTCGACCAGGTCTCAGAACTGCTCGCCAGCCTTGACTTCGACGCCATATGGGAGCGCGCCACCGAGACTGAGCGCCGGACCCTGGTGGAGGACCTTGTGGATTCCGTGCACATTTACCCAGATCACCTGACGGTTCAGGTCGCCGGAGCGCCACCAATCGTGGTCACCCTGGCCGAGGTGGGACTGCGTGCTGGTACCAAACCTGTCGTGTCGGAGGGGGGACTTGAACCCCCACGCCCTTTCGGGCACTAGCCCCTCAAGCTAGCGCGTCTGCCTATTCCGCCACTCCGACGAAGCGGCTCCGGTCCGTGACCGGGGCGTCGTGCATGGTAGCGCGGCCCCGGGGCCGTCCCCACCCGCGGGCGGCACTCCCGTGCCGGGACGGCAACGCCCCGCCGGTGACCGGCGCCGGCCCCGGGACCCCTCAGGCCGGACCGGGCTTGAGCAGGGTCCAGAGGGCCACGTTCCACAGCACGCCGTCGACCGACGGGTTGTAGGTGGTGTTGGCGATCTGGGCTCCGTTGGCCAGCAGGGCGGGCTCCCCGAAGAGGGGAAGGGCCACCATCTGGTCCCACAGCTGGTCGTCGATCTGGGCGTAGACGGCCGCACCGGTCGTGGGGTTGAGGTCCTGGGCGGCCTGGACGAAGAGCTGGTCGACCTGGGGGTCGTCGAACTGGCTCCAGTCCTGGGAGTCGAGGCTGCCCGGGTGTGCCGCGGTGTTCGAGTACCACCCCTCGGTGGCGCTCGGGAACGGGCCGGAGACCCGGGTGACCAGGGCCATGTCGTAGGCGTTGGCGGCCGCCGCCGCGGCCAGCCCGGCCGGACCGTCCACCGGGACGGTGGTCACCCCGATCCCCTGGGACTCGAACTGGGCGGCCAGTGCGGAGGCCACCCCGTTGATCCACGGGTCTCCCTGCTCGACGGCCATGCGGACGGTGAACGGTTGCCCGGCGGCGTCCACGTACGCACCCGAAGGGTCCGGGTGGTAGCCGAGGCTGCGCAGCAGTCGGTCGGTCGTGGCCGGCTCGGCCTGGGAGTACTCCCCCGCCGCCGTGGACGGGGCGTACGAGGACTGCGAGGCCACGGCCAGGTGGTCCTGGTTGACCGCGAGGTCCGGTGCGTAGTCCCCGAAGGTCCTGGTCAGCAGGGCCTGGCGGTCCACGGCGTGGGCGATGGCCTGGCGGGCCGCCACCCGTCCGGTGACCGGCGAGTGCACGTCGAACTCCAGGGAGAGCAGGTCGAGCGATGGCCGGAGCGCGCTCTGCGAGTTGGGGAGGGACGACACCGCGTTGAGCAGGGCCAGGTCGAACGGTGACGGCTCGGCCACCGTGTGGTCGGAGGTCGCCATGGCGGCCAGCCACGCCGTGGACGAGTTCCCGGCGGTGACCACCACCCGGTCGAGCACGGCCGGCGTCCCCCACCATCTCGGGTTGCGGACCAGCACGGCCGTGGAGCCGGTGGCCGACTGGACCTCGTACGGACCGGCCGAGAGCACCGTGGCCGGGTCGAAGGTGGCGAACCCCTGGTTCCATCCCACCTTGCGGGCGATGTGGGCCGGCACCATGTGGTCGAAGAGGATCCGCCAGTCGGCGAAGGGGGTGGAGAAGACCACCGTCACCGTCCGGCCGCCGTTGCTCCCGGTGACCGAGGCCACGTCGCGGTAGCCGAGGGTGGAGGCCGCCTGGTCGGGCTGGCCGTTCACGTCCAGGCCGGTCCCCCGCTGCGACTGCCAGGCGTAGATGAAGTCGTCGGCGGTGACGGGCACCCCGTCCGACCACACGGCCTTCGGGTTGAGCACGTACTGGATGGTGAGGGGCGAGGTGGAGGTGGCCTCGACGCTCTGGAGGAGGTCGCTGTTGACCTGGGGGACCAGCTTGGGAGAGATGACGTAGGCGCTGGGCAGCACCGCGGTGAGGAGGGCCGGGGTGCTCGACGCCGCCCCCTCGGGCGTGTTGGGGTTGAAGCCGGCCCACGGCTGGTCGAGCTGGACCGTGGTGGAGCCACCGGTGGCCGCGACCAGGGCGGGCGCGACCAGGCGGTCGACCTGGCTGATCCGGCGCGAGCCGAGGTGGTCGATGACGGCCACCAGGCCGATGACCACGATGATCACGACGGGGAGCGTCCACCGGGCGCGGTGACGGCGCCACAACGACGGCAGGCGGGTACGACGAGCGCCGACCTCGGCGCCGCCGTCGCTCACTGCAGGCGCAGCAGGAGGATGACGTTGGTGAAGGCGAAGATGACCGCCACCGTCACCGTGATGCGGTCCAGGTTCTTCTCCACCACCGTGGAGCCGGCTGCGGCCGAGCCGATCGAGCCCCCGAACATGTCCGAGAGACCACCGCCCTTGCCGCTGTGCATGAGGATGAGGAAGATCAGCGCGAGGCAGGAGAGCACCTGGAGCACGAGGATCACTGCGGTCAGCACGGGAACACCCTCCCTTGGGTCCGGACCGCCGGAAACGCTACCAAACTCACCGGACGGCCCGGGTCGCGGCCCGCACGATCTCGACGAAGGCGGCGGCGTCGAGACTGGCCCCGCCCACCAGCACGCCGTCGACGTCCGGGCACCGCACCAGCTCCTCGGTGTTGTCCGGCGTGACCGAGCCCCCGTACTGGATGCGGACGCCGTCGGCCGCCTCGGACCCGGCCGCCGACCGGACCGTGTCACGGATCCAGGCACAGGCTTCCTGGGCATCGCCGGCCGTGGCCGCCTGGCCGGTGCCGATGGCCCAGACCGGCTCGTAGGCCACGACCAGGGAGGCGACCGACGCCCTGGGCACGGCGGCCACGGCCGCGCCCACCTGGCTGGCCAGCCGCTCCTGGGCCAGGCCCACCTCCCGCTCGTCGATGGTCTCACCCACACAGCACACCGGGGTCATTCCGTTGCGGAGCACCGCGCTGACCTTGGCCGCCACCACCTCGTCCGTCTCGCCGAACAGCTGACGCCGCTCGGAGTGCCCGACCAGGACGTACTCGACGTGGAGGCGGGCCAGCATGGTCGGGCTCACCTCGCCGGTGAAGGCCCCGGCGTCCTCGATGGCGCAGTTCTGGGCGCCGAGGGCCACGGGGACGCCCTCGCCCTCGAGGACGGACTGCACCGAGCGGATGTCGGTGAAGGGCGGGTGCACCGACACGTCCACCGCGGCCACGTCGGCGGGTTGGAGCCGGAGGCCGAGGTCACGGGCGGCGTGGATGGCCTCCAGGTGGTCGAGGTGCATCTTCCAGTTGCCGCTCACCAGCGGCCGGCGGGCGCCGGGCGCGTTCACTGCTGGCCGTGGGGGGCGTTGGGCGCGCCCCGCAGGGCGGCCAGCCCCGGGAGGTCGCCGAACTCGAGGAGCTCGAGCGAGGCCCCGCCCCCGGTGGAGACGAAGCTGATCCGGTCCTGCAGGCCGAGTTCGTCGAGGGCGGCGACGCTGTCGCCCCCGCCGACCACGGTGAAGCCCGGACAGGCGGCCACCGCCCGGGCCACCCCGGCGGTCCCCTCCCGGAAGCGGTCGTCCTCGAAGACCCCCATGGGGCCGTTCCACAGGACGGTGCCCGCCCGGGTGATGCGCTCGGCATAGGCGGTCACCGTCTCGGGTCCGATGTCGAGGCCCTGCCACTCGTCGGGCAGGTCGGTCCCGACGGTGCGGACCCTTCCGGACCCACACCCGCGGCCGAAGGAGGCGGCCGGCTCCAGGGCGACGAGGTCGGTGGGCAGGAGGATCGGCGCGCCCGAGGCCAGCAGGGCGCCACACTCGGGGACGAGGTCGCGGTCGACCAGCGATCCCCCGACGTCATGGCCCTGGGCGGCCAGGAAGGTGAAGGCCATCCCGCCGCCGACGACGAGGGTGTCGACATGGTCGAGCAGGGCCCGCAGCACGCCCAGCTTGTCGGCCACCTTGGCCCCGCCCACCACGGCCACGAAGGGACGATCGGGCCGACCCAGCAGGCCACCGAGCGCCTCGAGCTCGCGCTGGAGGAGCAGCCCGGCCGCGCTGGGCAGCACCGTGGGCGGCCCGACCACCGAGGCGTGGTTCCGGTGGGAGACGCCGAAGGCGTCGTTGACGTAGGCGTCGTGCCCGTTGATCAGCTTCTCGACGAACGCCGGGTCGTTGGCCGTCTCACCCGGGTCGAACCGCAGGTTGTCGAGCAACTCGACCCGGGGGGCGAGCTCGGCCAGGACGTCCCGCACCGGTGCCAGGTCGAACCGGGGGTCGGGCGACCCCTTGGGCCGTCCGAGGTGGGTGCAGGCCGTCACCCGGGCGCCCCGGTCGAGCAGCGACTGCAGCGTGGGCAGGGCCGCCCGGACGCGGAAGTCGTCGGCCACGGCGGCGGCGCCGTCGTCGGTGCGCAGCGGGACGTTGAAGTCGACCCGTACGAGCACGCTGGCCCGCTCGAGCTTCGGGAGGTCTCCGAGCAGCGGTACCCCCTCCAGCAGCGGGTTCTCCCGTCCGACTCCCACCAGCGACCCCCTCGTCCCCGCCGACGCCCGTTCAGACCGCGCCCATGAGCACCGAGAGGTCGACCAGCCGATTGGCATAGCCCCACTCGTTGTCGTACCAGCCCTGGACCTTCACCAGCGAGATCCCCGAGGCCGACGGCATCACCAGGGTGAGTCTGGCGTCGAAGGTGCACGAAGCCGGACAGCCCACGATGTCCGTCGACACGATGGGGTCCTCGGTGTAGTCGAGCACGCGGGCCAGCGGGCCCGACGAGGCGGCGGCGGCGAAGGTGGCGTTGACCTGCTCGACGGTCACCGAGCCGGGCACCACCGCGGTGAAGTCGGTGATCGAACCGTCGGCCACGGGCACCCGGAGGGCCGTCCCGTCGAGACGCCCCTGCATGGCCGAGAGCACCAGGCCGGTGGCCCGGGCCGCACCGGTCGACGCCGGCACGATGTTGATGGCCGCGGCCCGTGCCCGGCGCAGGTCCTTGTGAGGCAGGTCGAGCAGGTTCTGGTCGTTGGTGAACGCGTGGACCGTGGTCATGAGGCCGCTCTCGACGCCGAAGGCGTCGTCGAGGACCTTCACCAACGGCACGAAACAGTTGGTGGTGCACGAGGCGTTCGAGACCACCACGTGCGTGGCCGGGTCGTACTGGTCGTCGTTGACCCCCACCACGAAGGTGGCGTCCACACCGGTGGCCGGTGCCGAGATGATGACCCGGGACGCACCGGCCTCGAGGTGGGCGGCGGCCGACTCGCGCGAGGTGAACCGCCCGGTCGACTCGATGACGACATCGACCCCGTAGCGGTCCCAGGGCAGGGCCTTCGGGTCGCGCTCGGCCAGCACGGCCACCGGGCCGGAGTCGAGGACGAGCGACCCGTCGGCCACCGTCACCTCCCCGCCGAAGCGACCGTGGGTGGAGTCGTACTTGAGGAGGTGGGCCAGGGTGTCGGCGGACGTCAGGTCGTTGACCGCCACCACGTCGACGTCGGCGCCCAGGGCCCGGGCCGCCCGCACGTAGTTGCGCCCGATGCGGCCGAAGCCGTTGATCCCGATCCGTACCGTCATGACCCTCGCGCCACCCTTCGCTCCTCCGCCACGCCGACGGCGCGACCTGTCCGGCCTCCTGCTACCCCTCCGACGGGTGGAGCACGTCCACGCTAGGGCATCGGGGCGGCGGCGGCCATCATCCGAGCAGATCGGCGAGGACCTTCGCCAATCTGGCCGGGTCGTGGGCCCGTCCGTTGGGCCGGGCCAGGGGGACGTCGACGAAGGGCACGGTCGGTGCCCCGGCCGGGATGGCGGCGGTGTCGCCGACCACGGCGTCGACCTCGACGCCGTGGTCGGCGAGGGCACGAACGTGGTCGGCCACGTCGAACCCGGCCGTCTCGGGCTCCTGGGGGCGCAGGTTGCAGACGTAGACGGTGGGGGCCGGCGAGGCGGCCACCGCGGCGCGCACACCGGGCACGGCCACCGCGGCCAGGACGCTGGTGAAGAGGGAGCCGGGGCCGAGCACCACCTGATCGGCCGTGGCCAGCGCCTCGGCCACGCCGGCGGCGGCGGGCGGGTCGGCCGGGACCAGCGACACCCGGAGGATGTCCCCGGTGGCCATCACCGCCACCTGGCCGGCCACCGGGCCCGAGGCCGCTTCGGCCTTGAGCACCACCGGCTCCGTGGTGGCCGGCAGGATCCGGCCCCGCACGCCGAGCAGCCGGCACGCCTCGTCGAGGGCGGCGACCGGGTCGCCGGTGACGTCCATCAGGCCGGCCAGGACCAGGTTCCCGAGCGAGTGACCGGCCAGCTCCTCCTCGGCGAAACGGTGGTCGAAGGCCCGGGACAGGGTCGAGTCCGGCGCGGCCAGGGCGATCAGGCACTTGCGCAGGTCGCCGGGGGGGATGATGTGCAGCAGCTGGCGCAGGCGGCCCGAGGACCCGCCGTCGTCGGCCACCGAGACGACGGCCGTGACCCGGTCGGTGTACGTGCGCACCGCCCGCAGGGTGGCGGCCAGGCCGTGCCCGCCCCCGATGGCCACCACCCGGGGACCGTCCCCCGTCACCGGTCCACGTCCCGGTGGAACACGGTGGCGGCCAGCCCGTGGGCGTCGAGCCGCCGGGCCAGCTCCTCGGCCAGGACCACCGAGCGGTGGCGGCCACCGGTGCACCCCATGGCCACGGTCAGGTACGACTTGCCCTCCTTGGCGTAGGCCGGCAGCAGCATGGCCAACAGCTCGTCGAGCATGTCGAGGAACCGGCGCGTCTCGGGACGGTCGAGCACGTACTCCCGGACCTCGGGCTCGAGACCGCTCAGGTGGCGCAGGGCCTCGTCCCAGTAGGGGTTGGGCAGGAACCGGCAGTCGAACAGGAGGTCCACGTCGAGGGGGACCCCGTACTTGAAGCCGAAGGACACGAACGAGGCCTGCATGGCCCCGGCGTGCTCCTCGGCCCCGAACACCTCGATGAGCCGGGTCCGGAGCTGGTTGACGTTGAGGTCGCCGGTGTCGATGACCAGGTCGGCGCGGTCACGCAGCGGGCCCAGCAGCCTCCGCTCGTCGGCGATGGAGTCGACCACGCCACGGGCGGCCTGGGGATGGCGGCGACGGGTGCCCTCGAACCGCCGGACGAGCACGTCGTCGGGGGCGTCGAGGAAGAGGATCCGTACCCGGCTGCGCCCGGCGGCGAGGGCGTCCACCGCCGGCAGCACGTCGTCCACGTCGCCGCCGCCCCGGCCGACCACGAAGGCCACCCGCTCCATCTCCGAACCCGTCCCGTCGACGAGCTCGGAGACCTTGGAGATGAGGGCCGAGGGCATGTTGTCGATGACGAACCACCCGAGGTCCTCGAGCGTGGCCGCCGTCGTCGACCGGCCGGCGCCCGACAGTCCGGTCACCACCAGGTACTCGCTCATCGGACCCCTTCTAGGCCGTTCCCGGCCGTCGCTCTGCGGCCAGCGGGGTGTGCAGCCGCTCGTAGACGGCAGCGCCCACCTCGGCCGGCAACCACGATAGGCCGGCCAGCTCCTCGCGGGACGCCTTGCGGAGCTCCCCGAGGCCGCCGAACTGCTCGACCAGCCGGCTGCGCCGTCGGGGCCCGAGGCCGCGGACGCCGTCGAGGGCTCCGACGGTCATGCGCCGTCCCCGGAGGGTGCGGTGGTAGGAGACGGCGAAGCGGTGGGCTTCGTCGCGGAGTCGCTGCAGGAGGTACAAGGCCTCGGACTGGCGGGGCAGCCGCAGCGGCTCGGTGCTGCCGGGACGGTAGACCTCCTCGAAGCTCTTGGCCAGCGCGGCCACCGGCACCCGGTCGCTCAGCCCCAACCGGTCGAGGACCCGCATCCCCACGTGGAGCTGCCCGAGGCCGCCGTCGAGGAGCAGGAGCTGCGGCGGGTAGGCGAACCGGCGGCGGCCGGGCGGGCGGGTCCCGCCCCCCGCCGCGCCGGTCGCCGCCCCCGCGTCGGCGGCGGGACCCGGCTGGGCCGTCTGCCGTGCCTCCTCGACCAGGGCCGTGAGCCGGCGGGTGAGCACCTCCTCCATGGCCGCGTAGTCGTCGTTGCCGGGCACGGTGGTCACCTTGAAGTGGCGGTAGTCGGACGGCTTGGGAAGCCCGTCCTCGAAGACGACCATGGAGCCCACGTAGTCGGTTCCCTGGAGGTGGCTCATGTCGTAGCACTCGATGCGCAACGGGGCCTCGGGCAGGCCGAGCTGGCGTTGGAGCGCCTCGAGGGCCCGCGCCCGGCTGTTGTGGTCGGCCGTCCGCTGGAGCCGGTGGCGGGCGAAGGACTCCTGGGCGTTGCGGGCCACCGTGTCGAGGAGGGCCCGCTTGGGACCCCGCACCGGCACCCGGACCGCCACCGGGCCGCCTCGCCGGTCGGCCAGGTAGGCCCGGACGGCGTCGGCGTCGGCCGGCTCCACCGGCACCAGGATCTGGCGAGGCACGCCGGCCGGCGGCTCGGCGTACAGATCGACCAGGAGCCGGCCGACCAGGCCGGCGTCGTCGAGGTCCTCGACCCGGTCGACGAAGTGGGACGAGCGCCCCACGACCCGACCGGAACGCACCTGGAAGACCTGGGCGGCCGCCTCGAGCTCGTCGCCGGCCAGGGCCAGCACGTCGAGGTCCTCGGGGCGGTCGAGCTCCATCTGGCGCACGGCGTCGGCGGCCCGGACGGCCTCGAGCTTGTCCCGGTAGCGGGAGGCCCGCTCGAACTCGAGTGCGTCGGCGGCCTCGCGCATGGACGTCTCGAGGCTGCGCTCGAGGGACGCCGTGTCCCCGGCCAGGAAGGTGGTGAGGTCCCCCACCAGCCGGTCGTACTCCTCGTGGTCGACGGCCCCCACGCACGGACCCGAGCACCGCTCGATGTGGAAGAGGAGGCAGGGCCGGCCCAGCCGCTGGTGGCTGCGGAACTTGGCGTCCGAGCAGGTCCGCACCGGGAAGGACCGCAACAGGAGGTCGAGGGTGTCGCGTACGGCACCGACGTTGGGGTAGGGACCGAAGTACCGCACGCCGCGCCGCTTGCGGCCCCGGACCACGGCCGGCCGGGGCCACTCGTCGGACACGGTGACGGCCAGCCAGGGGTAGCTCTTGTCGTCCTTCAGGCGGATGTTGAACCGGGGCTGGAACCGCTGGATCAGGTTGTGCTCGAGGAGCAGGGCCTCGGCCTCGGTCCCCACCACCACCCACTCGACGTGGTCGGCCTGGGCCACCAGCTGGGCCGTCCGCCCGGCCAGGTTGGCCGGGTCCTGGAAGTAGGAGTTGACCCGCTGGCGGAGGGACTTGGCCTTGCCCACGTAGAGCACCCGACCGTCGCCGCCGACGAACTGGTACGACCCGGGGGCGTCGGGGACGGAACCGGGCGGGGGGCGGGTGACCACGGCACCAGTGTGCCCGCTGGCCGTCCCCGGTCGGGTTGCCGGGGGCAGCGGTGACCTCCCGAGCGCGGCGCGCCCGGTGCCCGAGGGCACTACGCTGGGGACACGCCGGCCTGGTCTCCGGCGCCAGATCACGCTCCGGGGCCGCCATCCCCGCGGACGGGCGACCAGGCTGTCCCCGCCGGCCGAGAACCGGAGCCATCCCCAAGGGGGTCAAGAGAACATGCTCCGTCTCCAGCCGGCGCTCCCCGACCGCTACGCGGCGGCCGAACCCGGCGACCTCGCCGACCGCATCGCCGCGGCCAAGGCCACCCTGGGGGAACGACTGCTCATCCTCGGCCACCACTACCAGCGGGACGAGGTCATGGCCTTCGCCGACGCCCGCGGGGACTCCTTCGGGCTGTCCCGCATCGCCGCCGGGCAGACCGCGGCCGAGTTCGTCGTCTTCTGCGGCGTCCACTTCATGGCCGAGTCGGCCGACGTCCTGACCGGCGACCACCAGCAGGTGCTCCTCCCCGATCTGAACGCCGGGTGCTCGATGGCCGACATGGCCGACATCGACGCCGTCGAGGAGGCCTGGGACACCCTCGGTGGGGTCACCGACATCGAGCGGGTGGTACCCGTCACGTACATGAACTCGTCGGCCGCCCTCAAGGCCTTCGTGGGCCGGCACGGGGGCGTCGTGTGCACCTCGTCCAACGCCCGGGCCGTCCTCGAGTGGGCCCTGGGCGGTGACGGCGGGGGCGCCCGCGCCGACCAGGTGCTGTTCTTCCCGGACCAGCATCTCGGGCGCAACACCGGCTACCAGATGGGCTACACCGAGGGCGACATGGCCGTCTGGGACCCGCGTCTCGGCGCGGGCGGCCTCGACGAGGCCACCCTCAAGAGCGCCACACTGCTGCTGTGGAAGGGCCACTGCTCCGTCCACCAACGGTTCCGGCCGGCCCACGTCGAGGCCTTCCGGGCCGAGCACCCCGACGGCATCGTGGTCGTCCATCCCGAGTGCGCCCACGACGTGGTGGACCTCGCCGACCGGGTGGGCTCCACCGACTTCATCATCAAGGCGGTCGCCGAGGCCCCTCCCGGCGCCGTCCTCGCCATCGGCACCGAGATCCACCTGGTCAAGCGGCTCGACGACGAGACGCCCGACAAGACGGTGGTCTCCCTCGACCCGCTGGTCTGCCCGTGCTCGACCATGTTCCGCATCGACGCCCCCCACCTGGCCTGGGTGCTCGAGGGGCTGGTCGAGGGCGAGGTGCGCAACCGCATCACCGTCGACCCCGAGACGGCCGCGTGGGCCAGGGTGGCGCTGGAGCGGATGCTGGCCACGACCTGAGCCCGGGGTCCGGATCGGGTCGGGTCAGGAGGCGCCGGCCCGCTTGCCGGCCGGGGCGGGCCGACCGTTGGTCCCGGCCCGGGTCCCGGCCCGGCTCGACGCGGCAGCCTTCGTGGTCCGCGTACGGGGCGTCGGCTCGGCCGGCTGCACCCGCCCGGCCGACTGGGCTCCCGGGGCCGTCCCCTTGGCGGCGGCCTTCCGGCCGGCGCCCGTCCCCTTGGCGGCGGCCTTCCGGGCGGCGCCCGCCCCCTTGGCGGCGGCCCTCCGGGCGGGGCCGGCGGCCGGCCCGGTGACCCGACGTCGGGGCCGGGGG
>DAHVAJ010000048.1 GCA_027314705.1 Acidimicrobiaceae bacterium | reverse complement strand
TGCTCGCCGTAGCCGCCGAGCAGCCGGAAGCGGAAGCCGTCGGTGAGCTGCCAGCTCAAGGCCGTGGCCGCGTACTGCTGGGCGTACGGGTAGGTGAGGGTCACCGGATCGCCGGGAGGGACGGCCCGGCGGACGGCGGCCGGCAGGGTGGCGACCGGCTGGGCCCGGTAGGGCCAGTGCGGGAGCCAGGTGACCGCCACCGCGGCCAGGACGCAGAGGGCGGCCAGTCCGGCCCGGGTGCGGCCGCGGGCGAGGGCACGCCGCTCGGCCCGCCGGCCAGGGGCGTCGAGGCCGTCCGCCGCCGGCACAGGGGGACGGCGCAGGTCGTCGAGGCCGAAGGCCACCAGCGCGGCCAGGCAGCCCGCGGTCACCAGCGAGAACCGCACCGGCAGGAGGTTGTCGACCAGCGGGAGACGGGTGAGGACCCAGAAGGGCAGGGGGACCGAGGTGCGCTGTCCGCCCACCGCCAGGTGGGGACCGAGGGAGAGCACGGCCGAGGTGACCAGGCACAGGAGCGCCAGCCGGGTCCGGCCCCGGTGCCGTGACCGCCAGGTGAGGAACCCGGCCACGGCGAGCACGGGGATCCCGAGGTAGCCGCCGGTCTCGAAGGCGTTGCCGGCCACCACCTCTCTCCCCAGGCGGGCCAGTCCGAACGACACGTGCTGCAGCGGACCGGGGGCCACGAAGCTGAACACGTCGTTGACGTACGGGTTGGACGTGCCCTGGGCGGCCCCGGTGTAGTGCTGGGGCCCGGCCACGATCATCCACAGGGGGTAGGCGAGGAGTGCCGCGGCCAGTCCCACGCCCACTGCGGCGGGTAGGGCCAGCCGTCGGGCCACCTCGCGGGGCCCGGCCGGGTGGCCGGCCATGACGGCGGCCAGGGCCACCACAGCCACGAGGACCACCATGGTGAGGACCTCGGGCTCGGTGAGGAACTGGGCCACGACGAGCAGGCCGAGCACGATGCCCAGGCGGACCGGGGACCCCCGGCGCTCGACGATCCGGGAGAGGACGAGGGCGATGAGCGGCGGCCACGGGGCGAACACCAGCACCAGGTGGCCGAGGCCCTGTCCGACCATGTAGGGGGAGAAGCCGTAGAGGAGCCCGCCGAGGGCGGCGGCCGGCCACCAGACGTCCCACCGGCGAAGCACGGAGAAGGCGGCGGTGGCCGAGGCCGGCATGGCCAGCACCATGAGGACGTTGGCCCGCTCGATCGGTCCGAGGACGGCGGCCATCGGGACGGTGAGCGCGCCGAGGAGCGGCGCCTCGGTGTTCTGGGCCAGGTTGATGCCGGTGGGCACGTACAGGGAGTTGCTGAAGAAGGGGTCGAGGCCGTGGGCGGCGGCGTGGGGCACCCAGGCGAGGAACCAGGTGGCGAGGACGGAGTCGCTGGTGGTGCCGAAGAGATGGCCCCGGCCGGACACCACGACGGGCCAGTAGGCGACGAGGCCGAGTGCGAGGTAGCCGGCCACGACGGCCAGGGGAGGGAGCCACCCCGGTGCCCGGGGCGCCCGACGGGCCACCGTCGGGCGTCGGGTTGTGGGCGTGCTCACCTCTCGCACCGCCATGGTCCATCCTCGACAGGTCGTCCGGCGCGGCGCCGCCACCGCGTTGACGGCCACGGCGCGTGCGGGGTCCCACCGAGCGTAGTGCCCCACCGCCCGGCTCCTGCGACGAGACCGGGGCCAGACGCCGCGGCCGCCCGCCGCCGCCAGAACGGGGCGCGGCGAGTAGACACACTCGCAACGGCGTGCTAAGCCGAACGACGTCTCCTGGATGTGTGGCCATCGGGAGACTCGGGGAGGCGGCGATGATGGCGAAGCATCCGTGGCCCTGCATGTTCCGCAGGGCCCGCACGGCGTGGAGATCCGATGGGACGAGGGTAGGCCGGAGGGAACGCCGCGGCCCACGCTCCCTCGCCGCCGTCGCCCTGGGGCTGTCCGGACTCGCCGCCGGGGTGGTCGGGTCCGGCATCGCTTCGGCGTCGTCGCTCGGCTGGACCCAGACGGCCTCCTACCCCCCGCTCATCAGCAACCTTCAAGCGGTGTCCTGCCCCTCGGCCTCGGTGTGCACTGCGGTGGGGTACACCGACGCGGCCGGCCCGGCCGTCGTCGCCACCACCGACGGGGGGGCGACCTGGCAGGCCCAGTCGCTGCCGGCCGGCGCCTTGGCGCTCTCCGGGGTCTCGTGCCCGTCGACGTCGGTCTGCGTCGCCGTCGGCCAGTCAGCGCTGGGAGCCGGCGTGTATACGACGACGGACGGGGGGGGGACGTGGACCGAACACTCGGTCTCGATCGGCCTGGCTGCGGTGTCCTGTGCCTCCACGTCGGAGTGCACGGCCGTGGGGTCCGTGTCCGGGGCCACGGGTCCCGCTGGCGCCGTTCTCGCCACGACCGACGGCGGGACCACCTGGACCACCCAGACCGTCCCCGCCGGAGTGAGCCGGCTCACCGCAGTCTCGTGTCCCAGCTCGACCTCCTGCGAGGCGGTAGGCACCACCTCCTCGGGCGCCGCCGCCATCGGTACCACGGACGGCGGGACCACCTGGACCACCCAGACCGTCCCCGCCGCGGTGAGCCAGCTCACCGCTGTCTCGTGTGCCAACTCGACCTCGTGCGAGGCCGTGGGCTCCGAATCCGGTGCCACGGGTTCCGCTGGCG
>DAHVAJ010000095.1 GCA_027314705.1 Acidimicrobiaceae bacterium | reverse complement strand
GGTCTCGATCCCGATCCCGCGCCGCAGGGCCTCTTCCACCTCGAAGATGCGCTCGGGGCTGGGCACGGCGAGCCGCTCGAGGAGGGCGTCGTCGCCGAGTGGAGCCAGCTCGGCCTCGCCCGCCTCGGCGTTGAGCCCGTGGCGGCCCTGCTCCATGGATCGCAGCGCCTTTTGCAGCGACTCGGGGAAGGTGCGTCCGATCGCCATCACCTCGCCGACCG
The DNA here is from genome assembly GCA_027314705.1 of Acidimicrobiaceae bacterium. Taxonomy (GTDB): domain Bacteria; phylum Actinomycetota; class Acidimicrobiia; order Acidimicrobiales; family RAAP-2; genus Bog-756. Next base: position 11,533 of record DAHVAJ010000095.1, on the reverse strand, counting down.
ACTGCATCTTGGTCCCGAGCTTGGCCTCGGCGCCGTGCATCTTCTCGAAGGCGAACCGGGGGATCTTGGTCACCACGTAGTCGATCGTCGGCTCGAAGGACGCCGGCGTCGCCCCGGTGATGTCGTTCGCGATCTCGGGCAGCTCGTAGCCGACGGCGAGCCTGGCGGCGATCTTGGCGATCGGGAAGCCGGTGGCTTTGGAAGCGAGCGCCGAGGAGCGCGAGACCCGCGGGTTCATCTCGATGATCATCCGGCGCCCGTCGGCCGGATCCACCGCGAACTGCACGTTGGATCCCCCGGTTTCCACGCCCACGCGGCGCAGGCAGGCAAAGGCGTCGTCGCGCATCGCCTGGTACTCGACGTCGGTGAGCGTCTGGGCCGGGGCGACGGTGATCGAGTCGCCGGTGTGCACCCCCATCGGGTCGAGGTTCTCGATCGAACACACGACGACGCAGTTGTCGGCGCGGTCGCGCATGACCTCGAGCTCGTACTCCTTCCAGCCGTAGATCGAGCGCTCGACGAGGACCTCGCCGATCGGGCTGGCGTCGATGCCGGTGGCCGCCAGCGCTGCGAGCGAGTCGGCGTCGGCGGCGATGCCCGACCCCGAGCCGCCCAGGATGTAGCTCGGGCGCACGATGATCGGGAAGCCGATCGAACGACCGATCTCGACCGCCTCCTCGACCGAGTGGGCGAAGCCCGACTCTGGGACCTCGAGGCCGATCTCGTTCATCGCAAGCTTGAAGCGCTCCCGGTCCTCGGCCGTCGCGATCGCCTCGGGCCGGGCCCCGATCACCTCCACGCCGAACTCGTCGGGCACCCCGAGCTCGGCGAGGCGCATCGTCAGGTTGAGGGCGGTCTGCCCCCCGAGCGTCGGGAGCAGCGCGTCGGGCCGCTCGCGCTCGATGATGGCGGCCAGCACGTCGGGGTCGAGGGGCTCCACGTAGGTCCGGTCGGCCATTCCCGGATCGGTCATGATCGTGGCCGGGTTCGAGTTGGCCAGGACCACCCGGAAGCCCTCCTCGGCCAGGACCCGGCAGGCCTGGGTGCCCGAGTAGTCGAACTCGCAGGCCTGACCGATCACGATGGGGCCGGAGCCGATGACCAGGATCGACTCGAGGTCGGTGCGACGCGGCATCAGGCGCCTCCGACCCGGGGGCCGCCGGTGCGTTCCATGAGGGTCCGGAACTCGGCGAAGAGGTAGCGGGCGTCGTGGGGACCGGGCCCGGCCTCCGGGTGGTACTGCACGCTGAAGGCCGGCACGGCCGTGCTGCGCACCCCCTCGACCACGCCGTCGTTGAGGTTGACGTGGCTCACTTCGGCGGCCGAGAGCGACTCGGCGGCCACCGCGTAGTTGTGGTTCTGCGAGGTGATCTCGACCGTCCCGGTGGCCAGCCGGCGCACCGGGTGGTTGCCCCCGTGGTGGCCGAAGGGCAGCTTGTAGGTGGTGGCCCCGAGGGCGGTGGCCAGCAGCTGGTGGCCGAGGCAGATGCCGAAGACGGGCACCGTGCCGTCGTCCAGCAGGCGCCGGAGCTCGGCGGTCACGCCGGGGAGCGCCGCCGGGTCGCCGGGACCGTTGGAGAGGAAGACGCCGTCGGGGTCCAGGGCCAGCACCTCCTCGGCCGGGGTCGAGGCCGGCACCACGGTGAGGGTGGCCAGCTCCCCGAGCTGGCGCACCATGGCCGCTTTGATGCCGAAGTCGTAGGCCACCACCCGGTACGGTCCCGTGCCCCGGGTGTAGGGGGCCGGGGTGGTCACGCCGGAGACCAGGTCGCGGCCGTCGGTGGGCGCCGCGGCCCGGGCCGCCGCTTCGAGCTCGGTCCGGGGGGCGGTGCCGAAGGCGCACGGCACGGCCCCGTGGTCGCGCAGGTGGCGGGTGAGCCGGCGGGTGTCGACACCGGTGATGGCCGGGATGCCGTGACGGACCAGGTAGGCCTCGAGCGTCCCGGTCGACCGCCAGTTGCTCGGCCGGTCGGAAAGGTCGCGCACGACCACGCCCCGGCAGTGGGGGCGGGGTGCCTCGTCGTCGGTCGGGTTCACCCCGTAGTTGCCGATGTGGGGGCAGGTGAAGGCCACCACCTGGCCGGCGTAGGACGGGTCGGTGATGACCTCCTGGTAGCCCGAGAGCACGGTGTTGAACACCACCTCGCCGGTGGCGATCCCGCCCTCGGGGACGGCCCCGCACGCCTCCCCCTCGAAGACGGCCCCGTCGGCCAGGACCAGGAGGGCCTCGCCGCGGCGGGGCGGCGCGGACGGACCGGTCACCGCTGGGCCTCGCCGTCGACCACCACCGGCTCGCCGGCCAGCACGGTGTGGCGGACCCGCCCGGTCAACGTCCGGCCGGCATAGGGCGTGTTCCGGCTGCGGCTGGCCAGGGCGGTGGCCGCCACCGTCCAGGTGGCGCCGGGGTCGACCACGCAGAGGTGGGCCGGGGCCCCGGGGGTGACGTCGCCCCCCTGGTCGCCGCCGTGCGCCGCATCGAGGCCGGCGATGGCGGCGGGCTGCCAGCTCAAGAGGGCGAGCACGCGGGCCAGGGGGAGGTCGAGCTCGGTGAGGGCCAGGGCCAGGGCCGTCTCCAGGCCGAGCATGCCCGCCGGGGCCTGCTCGAAGGGGAGGTCCTTGGCCTCGGGGGCGTGGGGGGCGTGGTCGGTGGCAATGGCGTCGAGGGTGCCGTCGGCCAACCCGGCCCGGACGGCGTCCACGTCGGCGGGCGGGCGGAGCGGCGGGTTGACCTTGAACACCGGGTCGAACCCGGCCGCGCAGCCGTCGGTCAGGGTGAAGTGGTGGGGGGCGGCCTCGGCCGTCACCGCCAGCCCCTCGGCCCGGGCCCTGCGCACCAGCTCGACCGAGCCGGCCGTCGACAGGTGGAGGAAGTGCACCCGTCCGCCGGTGACCCGCGCCAGGGCGATGTCCCGGGCCACCATGACCTCCTCGGCCGCGGCCGGCGTTCCCGGCAGGCCGAGCCGGCTGGACCAGGCCCCCTCGTGCATGGCGCCCCCGGCGGCCAGCGAGCGGTCCTCGCAGTGCTGGGCCAGGGTCACCCCCAGGCCGCGCCCGTACTCGAGGGCCCGGCGCATGAGCCCGGCCGACTGGACCCCGTCGCCGTCGTCGGTGAACAGGCGCACCCCGAGGGCGGCCAGCTCGGCCAGCGGGGCCAGGCGCTCCCCGGCCCGGCCCACGGTGATGGCCCCGGCCACGGCCACGTGGGCGGTGGCCCCGCGGGCCAGCTCGAGGACGCTGCGCACGGCCTCGGCCGAGTCGAGGGCCGGCTCGGTGTTGGGCATGGCCACCACCGCGGTGAACCCGCCCAGGGCCGCGGCCCGGGTGCCCGTCTCGATGGTCTCGGCCTCCTCGCGCCCGGGCTGGCGGAGGTGGGTGTGGAGGTCGACGAGCCCGGGGGCCACCGCGCATCCGGCGGCGTCGAGGACGGTCGCCCCCCGGCCGGCGGCGAGGTCGGCCCCGACCTCGACCACCCGGCCGTCGGCCACCCGCACGTCGGCCCGGCGCTCGCCCGACCGGTCGGTCACCGTGCCGCCCCGCACCACCAGCTCGGCGGGGGCCGCCGGCGTCCGCCCGCGCTCAGCCACGGGCCGCTCCGTCGTGGCGACCCTGGCCGAGCAGGAGGAACAGGACGGCCATGCGCACCGCCACCCCGTTGCGGACCTGGTCGGTGATGCGTGCCGCCGGGAGGTCGGCCACCTCGGCGGCGATCTCGACGCCCCGCACGATCGGGCCCGGGTGGAGGATCGGCGTACCCGGGGCCAGCCGCGCGGCCCGCCGTGCCGTGAGCCCGAAGGACGCGGTGTACTCGCGCAGCGACGGGACGAAGGTGCCGCTGCCCCGCTCGCCCTGCAGCCGGAGGAGGGACAGCACCTCGGTGGTGGCCAGCACGGCGTCGAGGTCGTGGCCGGCGGCGGCGACGGGCCATCCCTCGAGCGACGGTGGCAGGAGCGTGGCCGGTCCGACCAGGGTCACCTCGGCGCCCAGGGCGGCGTAGGCGGCGACCTGGGAGCGGGCCACCCGGCTGTGGCGGACGTCCCCGACGATGGTCACCCGCAGGCCCCGGAAGCGGGCCAGGCCGTCGTCGCCGCCGCCGAGCACCTGGCGGACGGTGAACACGTCGAGGAGGGCCTGGGTCGGGTGCTGGTGGCAGCCGTCGCCGGCGTTGATCACGGCGCAGTGGTCGACCCACCGGGCCACCTGGGCGGGGACGCCGGAGGAGGCGTGCCGGATGATCACCGCGTCCATGCCGATGGCCTGGACGGTCTCGACGGTGTCGCGCAGCGACTCGCCCTTGTTGACCGACGAGGACCCCGGGGCGAAGGAGAGCACGTCGGCCGACATCCGCTTGGCCGCCGTCTCGAAGGACATCCGGGTCCGGGTCGAGTCCTCGAAGAACAGGGTGGCCACGGTCCGGCCCCGGAGGGTGGGCACCTTGGGGTTGGCCCGCCGGCCGACCTCGGCGAAGGAGTCGGCCACCCGGAGCACCTCGCCGATGGCCGCCACGTCGAGGTCGTCCATCGAGAGCAGGTGGGTCGGGAACCCGCTCACCGGCCCACCAGCTCGCCCAGGGCCACGCCGTCGTCGGAGACGTCGACCATCTCCTCCCGGTTGGTCGGGAGGTTCTTGCCCACGTAGTCCGGGCGGATCGGCAGTTCGCGGTGGCCGCGGTCGACCATGACGGCCAGCTCGACCACCTGGGCCCGGCCGTACTCGCCCAGGGCGTTGAGGGCGGCCCGGATGGTCCGGCCGGTGAAGAGCACGTCGTCGACCAGCACCACCGTCCGACCGGTGAGGTCCACGGCGATGTCGGTGGTCGCCTCCGGGAGCACCGGGCGCAGCCCGATGTCGTCGCGGTAGAAGGCCACGTCGAGCGTGCCCACCGGGACCACCGCCTCCTCGACCTCGGCCAGGGTCTCGGCCAGGCGGTGGGCGATGCCCACGCCACCGGTCTGCAGGCCGACCAGGACGACGCTGTGGAGCCCCCGGTTGCGCTCGGCGATCTCGTGCGCCATCCGGGTGATGGCCCGACGCACGTCGTCGGCCGTCATCACCTGGGCCCGTGGCACGAACACCGCACCCCGCGGACGGGTGTGACTGCGCTCACGTTCGGCCACTGCTGCCTCCTGCCGTTCGGGCCTCACGGGACCCGCTTCACGGTCAGGCTCCGACTATACCGGCCGGCCCGACCTCCCGGCGACGCTCAGGGGCGGGACCGGGACGTCGTCGGCCGGCGGGGCGGCGGCCACGGTCACGGCGGCGGGGTCGAGGACGGACCGGGCCGGCGCAGGGGCGGACGGGGCCGGCGCGGACAGGGGGCGGCCCGCCGGCCCGACCCTCAGGCGCGCACGCGGGCCGCCACCGTGGCCAGCACGCCGTTCACGAACCGGCCCGAGTCGTCGGTCGAGAAGGCCCCGGCCAGCTCCACGGCCTCGTTGAGCACGACGGCGGTGGGCACGTCGGCACAGGCCAGCAGCTCGGCGGTGGCCAGGCGCAGCACGTTGCGGTCGACCACGGCCATGCGCTCGAGGTCCCACCCCACGGCGGCCCCGTCCACCAGCCGGTCGATCTCGTCCCGCCGCGCCGCCACCGCCTCGAGGAGCCGCGTCGCGTACGGATCGGGGGGCGCGGGCAGGCCGGCGAGGACCGCGGCCGGCTCCAGGCCCTTGAGGTCGGCCTCGTAGAGCAGGCCGAGGGCCCGTTCGCGGGCCTGGTGGCGGGGTGCGGGGTGGGTGCTCACGGCGGGGGTGGGCGCCGAGCGGGACGCGGCGGCCGGCGGGTCAGGCCCGGGTCAGGTACTCGCCGGACCGGGTGTCGACCTTGACCTTCTCCCCCGGGCCCACGAACAGGGGCACCTGGATGACGAGGCCGGTCTCGAGGGTGGCCGGCTTGCGCGCCCCCGACACCCGGTCGCCCTGGATGCCGGGTTCCGTCTCGGCCACCGAGAGCTCCACGGCGGCCGGCAGGTCGACCCCCACGATCTCGCTGCCGTAGAACTGCAGGACGGCGTCGTCGCCCTCCTTCAGGAAGCTCGGCGCGTCGCCCAGCTGGGAGGTGTCGACCTGGAGCTGGTCGTAGGAGGTCGTGTCCATGAAGACGTACTCCGAGCCGTCCCGGTAGAGGAACTGCATCGCCCGCTTGTCGATGATGGCCTGGTCGAGCTTCTCGTCGGCCCGGAAGGTCCGCTCGATCACCGCCCCGGTGCGCTGGTTCTTGAGCTTGGTGCGCACGAACGCCCCGCCCTTGCCCGGCTTCACGTGCTGGAACTCGACCACGTTGAACAGCCCCTCGGGGAGGTCGAGGGACATGCCGTTGCGCAGATCGTTGGTGGAGACGGCCATCAGACGGCAACTTCTTTCGGGAACAGGGTGAGTGGACGGCTGCCGTGCTCGGTCACGACCAGCGTGTCCTCGATGCGGACCCCGCCCACACCCGGAAGGTAGACCCCGGGCTCGACGGTGACCACGGAGCCTGGCTCGAGGATAGCAGTCGACCCCGGACCCACCGAGGGCGCCTCGTGGATGTCGAGACCCACGCCGTGGCCCGTCCCGTGCTCGAACCGCTCGGCCCAACCGGCGGCGACCACCACGTCGCGGCTGGCCCGGTCGACGTCGCCGGCCACCACCCCCGGGCCCACGGCCGCCACCCCGGCACGCTGGGCCTCGGCCACCACGGCGAAGACCCGGGCCAGCTCCCCCGTCGGCTCCCCCCCCAGGCAGAACGTGCGGGTCATGTCCGAGCGGTAGCCGTCGACGGTGGCGCCGAAGTCGACGACCACCGGGTCGCCCGGTGCCAGGGACCGCCCGGTCGGGCGGGCGTGGGGCTTGGCCGAGTTGGGCCCGGAGGCCACGATGGTCTCAAAGGCCCGGTCCTCGGCACCGTGGGCCCGCATGGCGTGGTCGAGGGCGGCGGCCACCTCCGTCTCGGTGGGCGCCGGCCCGGCGCCGCCGACCGCGGCCAACCGCTCCGTCACCGTGGCCAGGGCGGCATCGGCCACCGCCGCGGCCCGGGCCATCCGGACCAGTTCGGCCTCGTCCTTCACGGCCCGCAGGCGCTCGACGAGGCCCCGGGTCGGGCGCAGGTCGCGGGGTGCGAGCGCCTCCTCCCAGGTGCGCACGGCGGACCAGGTGACGTGGTCGGCCTCCAGTCCCACCCGGGAGGCACCGGCGAGGGCCCCGGCCAGGGCGTCGCGCTGGGCGGCCACGCCCCCCACCACCAGCTCGACCGCCCCGGACACCCCGGCCGCGGCCAGCTGCTCGCCGGCCTGGGACCGGTACCGCCCGTCGGTGGTCAGCACGGCGGTCCCGCCGGTGACGAGGAGCAGGCCGGCCGAGCCGGTGAAGCCGGTGAGCCACCGGATGTTGGCCGGGGCCGTGACGAGCAGGGCGTCGACCGGTCCGGGACCAGGGTCCGGCCCCCCGGCGGGCGCCGGTCCCCCCCCGTCCTCCAACCGGGCGCGCAGCCGGTCCAGGCGGCCCGTCACGAGGAGGGGCGGGAGCGGACCGGCCGTCGAGTGGGAGGGGACGGTCACCCTCGGGCGGCCAGCAGCCGCACGGCCGCCTCGACGGCCAGCGGGTAGCCGAGGCCCCCGAAGCCGGCGAGGGACCCGTCGGCCACCGGGGCCAGGACCGACACCTGACGGAACGGCTCGCGTGCCGCCGGGTTGGAGAGGTGCAGCTCGACGACGACCCCGTCGAAGGCGGCCAGGGCGTCGTGGAGGGACCACGAGGTGTGGGAGAGGGCGCCGGCGTTCACCACCAGCGCGTCGGCCCGGCCCCGGGCGGCGTGGACCGCGCCGACCAGGTCTCCCTCGTGGTCGCTCTGGGCGTGCTCGAGCACGTAGCCGAGGGCCTCGGCCGCGGCCCGGGCCGCGGCCACGTGGTCGTCGAGGGTGGCCGTCCCGTAGACCTCGGGCTGGCGCTCCCCGAGGAGCTGCAGGTTGGGCCCCGAGAGCAGCACGATGGTCCCGACCGGGCTCATGCCGGCCCCCCGGCGCGGGTGCGGTCGGCATCGGGTGCGACGTCCATGTCCGCCAGGGTAGCGACCACGTCGTGGCGCGCCACGCCCCGCACCACCTCGAGGCCCCCGGGGCCGTCGAGGACGAAGGTGAGGTCGCCGTGGGCCTTCTTGTCCCGTGCCATGAAGGCCAGCAGGGTCTCCGGGTCGGCACCGGCCGGCAGGCGGGCGGTGAGGCCGAAGGAGGCCACGACCCGGCGGTGGTGCTCGACGGCGGCATCGTCGACCCGGCCCAGACGCCGGGCGAGCAACGCCGCGAACACCAGGCCGACGGCGACCGCCTCGCCGTGGCGCAGCCCGCCGTCGCGGTCGTCCCCGAACGCCGAGGCCTCGAGGGCGTGGGCCAGGGTGTGCCCGTAGTTGAGCACGGCGCGGCGCCCGCCTTCCCGCTCGTCCTCCTCGACCACCGCGGCCTTGATGGCCGCGCTGCGCAGCACCTGTTCCTCGACGGGCCCGTCGGCCCCGGGCGGCCCGAGGGCCGTGGCCACGCCCACCAGCGCGTACTTGGCCACCTCGCCCCACCCGCAGGCCCACTCGCGCCGGGGCAGGGTGGCCAGGACCTCGGAGTCGCACAGGACGGCCCGCGGCTGCCAGAACGCGCCGAGCAGGTTCTTGCCCTCGGGCAGGTTGACCCCCGTCTTGCCGCCGATGGCCGCGTCGACCTGGGCCAGCAGGGAGGTGGCCACGTTGACGTAGGCCGTCCCGCGGTGGAAGGTGGCCGCGGCGAACCCGGCCAGGTCGGTCACCACGCCCCCGCCCACGGCCACGACCACGTCGGACCGGCTGAGGCCGGAGCGGGCGAAGGCCCGGCACAGCCCCTCCACGGCGGCGAGGGACTTGGCCCCCTCGCCGTCGGGCACGGTCAGGACCTCGTGGGGCAGCCCGGGGTCGACGGCCACGCCGATCCCCTCCTGGGTGACCACCGCGGCACGGCGGGCCCCGGGCACGGTGGCCGACAGGCGGGCGGCCAGCTCGTGGCGGGCGCCGGCGCCCACCACCACGTCGTAGGCCCGCTCGCCCAGGGCCACCGCCACGGTGCGGGTCACGGTCCGACCCCGGCGGCGGTCCGGGCGGCCAGGACCCGCCCGACCACGCCGTCGACGTCGAGGTCGTCGACGTCGACGACGACGTCGGCCACCGCGGCGTAGAGGGGCCGGCGGCGGGCATCGAGCGCGGCCAGGCCGGCGGCCGCGCCGCCGGCCAGCAGCGGACGGCCGGTGCCGTCGCCCACCCGGGCGGCCAGGGTGGTCGGATCGGCCCGCAGCCACACCACCGTGGCCGACCGGGACAGCAGGCGCCGGCTGCCCTCGTCGACGACGGCGCCGCCGCCGGCCGACACCACCACCGGTCCCCCGTCCGAGAGGGCCGTGGCCAGGGCCCGCCGCTCGTCCGCTCGGAAGGCGGGCTCCCCGGCCTCGGCGAAGCGCTCCTCCACCGAGCGACCGGTGGCCGCCTCGACCTCGGCGTCCGTGTCGACGAAGGCCCAGCCCAGCCGGTCGGCCAGGGCCCGGCCGACCGTGGTCTTGCCCGCCCCCATCATGCCCACCAGGACCAGGCGGTCAGCCATCGGCGGACGCGACCGCCGCGGACGGGGTCTCGCCCAGGGAGGCCAGGAAGGCGCCGAAGTTACGGCGGAACTCCTCGACCGAGTCACCGCCGAACTTGCGGAGGGCCTCGTCGGCCAGGACCAGTGCGGTCATCGTCTCGGCCACGACGCCCATGGCCGGCACGGCGGTGACGTCGGTGCGCTCCTTGAACGAGACGGTCGACTCCTTGGTCACCACGTCGACCGTGCCGAGGGTCGGCCGGTTGAGCGTGGCCAAGGGCTTCATGGCGCAGCGGGCCACGATCGGGGCCCCGGTGGTCATGCCCCCCTCGATGCCCCCGGCGTGGTGGGTGTCGCGCACGTAGCCGCCACCGAGGCGGCCGGCCGCAGACTCGGCGCCGTGGGCGTCGGCCCGGGCGGTACGGATGGCGTCGTGGGCCCCCGAGCCCCGCAGGCCGGCCAGCTCGGCACCGTCCCCGATCTCGACGGCCTTCACGGCCTGGATGCTCATGAGGGCCTGGGCCAGGAGGGCGTCGATGCGGCGGTCCCAGTGGACGTGGCTGCCGAGGCCCACCGGCACCCCGTGGGCCACCACCTCGGCGACGCCGCCCAGGGAGTCGCCGTCCTTGGCCGCGGCCTTGACGGCGGCCACCATGCGGGCCTCGGCCTCGGGGTCGGCGCAGCGGACCGGCGACTCGTCGATGCGGGGCAGGTCCTCGTACCGGGGCGGCGGACCGGCCGCCGCCCGTTCGGGACCCAGCTGGACGACGTGGCTGAGCACGTCGATCCCGAGCTGGGCCACCAGCAGGCGGGCCAGCGTGCCCGCGGCCACCCGGGCCGCCGTCTCGCGGGCCGAGGCCCGTTCGAGCACGTCCCGGGCGTCGGCCAGGCCGTACTTCAGCATGCCGGCCAGGTCGGCGTGGCCCGGGCGCGGCTGGGTCAGCACCTTGGCCGGGAGACCGGGCGCGGGCGACATCTCCTCCTCCCACTTGGGCCACTCGGTGTTGGCGATCTCGATGGCCACCGGCGAGCCCAGGGTGCGGCCGTGGCGCACGCCCCCGAGGAGGGTCACCTCGTCGGCCTCGAAGCGCATGCGCGGACCGCGGCCGAAGCCGAGCCGTCGCCGGGCCAGGCTCCGTTGGACGTCCTCGGCGGTGACCAGCAGCCCGGCCGGGAGGCCCTCGACCACCACGACCAGGGCGCGACCGTGGGACTCGCCGGCGGTGAGGAAACGGAGCACGCCCACGAATCTACCCGGGCCCGGCGGCCGGTCCGGTAGCCGCGGCCGGGCGGGACGTCACCCGACGGTGGGGAACAGGGCGTGGGCGATGGGGCCGCCGGCCAGGACCGACACCGCGGCCCCGACGGCCAGGGCCGGGGCGAACGGCAGGCGGGTGCGCCGGCCGTCGGGCGACCCCGCCGCCAGGACCAGGCCGAGCACGACCCCGACGACGAACCCGGCCAAGAAGGCCACGTAGGCGTGGAGGAAGCTCAGGTACCCGGTGGCCACCCCGATGACCCCGGCCAGACGGACGTCGCCGTAGCCCATGCCCCGGGGCACGGCGAACCAGACCGCGAAGAAGACCCCGAAGGCCACCGCCCCGGCCACCGCCCCGGAGGCCAGGTCGTGCCACGTCTGCTCGGCGGCCGACACGGCGACGAGCACGGTCACGAGCAGGGCCAGCGCACCGTAGAGCAGCCGCCGGGGCACCAGCCGGTGGGTGAGGTCGGTCACCGACACCACCACCAGGAAGGCCAGGAGGACCAGGTAGGCCAGGAGTAGGAGGTGGCGACCGAAGTGGACGCCGGCCAGGGCCCAGCAGGCGGCGGTCGCCGCGGCGGCCCCGGCGGTGCGCCCGGGGGACCGCCCGAGCGGGAGGAGCGGTCGGGGCCCCGGGTCCGGGGCCGTCTCGGGCGGGGCCGTCTCGGGCGGGGCCAGCTCGGGCACGGGCTGCGGCCCGTCCGGCCCGTCCG
>DAHVAJ010000094.1 GCA_027314705.1 Acidimicrobiaceae bacterium | reverse complement strand
CGGCGTGCGGCCGGCCGGGCCCCCGGGGAGGTCAGCTCGACCAGATGATGGACTGGAGCTCGGAGTAGGCCTCGAGGCCGTAGTCGCCGCCGTCCCGGCCGATGCCGCTCATCTTGAACCCGCCGAAGGGGGCGTCCATGTTGCGCTGGGCCGTGTTGATGCCCACGTGCCCGGCCCGGAGCAGCTTGGCCACCCGGAAGGCGCGGGCGGTGTCGCCCGAGAAGACGTAGTCGTAGAGGCCGAACTCCGAGTCGTTGGCGATGGCGACGCCCTCCTCCTCGTCGTCGAAGGGGATGGCCACGACCACGGGGCCGAAGATCTCCTCGCGCGCCGCGGTCATGGTGTTCGACCCGGTGATGAGGGTGGGCTCGACGTAGAACCCGGTGGGCAGGTGCTCGGGCCGCCCGCCCCCGGCCACCACCTCGCCCTCGGTGCGGCCCGACTCGATGTAGTCGAGGATCCGCTGGCGCTGGGCCCCGGAGATGACGGGCCCGACGATGGTCGAGGCCTCGGTCGGGTCGCCCACGGTCAGGTGGCCGGCGAAGGCGGACAGCCCGTCGACCACCTGGTCGAAGATGCTGCGGTGGACCACGGCCCGGGTCGGGGCCGTGCAGATCTGACCGGAGTGGAAGGCGAAGGTCGACCCGATGGCCGTGATGGCCGCCTTCAGGTCGGCGTCCTCGAACACGACGGCTGCGCCCTTGCCGCCGAGCTCCATGAGCAGCCGCTTCATGGTCGGCGCTCCGGCGGCGGCGATGCGCTGGCCCACGACCGTCGAGCCGGTGAAGGAGACCATGTCGACGTCGGGGGAGGCGGTGAGGACCGACGCCGGCTCGGGGCCCACCGAGTTGACCAGGTTCACGACGCCCGGGGGGAAGCCCACCTGGTCGAGCACGCGGGCCAGCTCGACGACGGCCAGCGGGTCCTGGGGCGCCGGCTTGATGACGACGGTGTTGCCCATGGCCAGCGCCGGTGCCACCTTGCCGGCCATGTTGGTGAGCGGGAAGTTGTAGCTGGCGATGGCCGCCACCACGCCGACCGGCTGGCGGTAGGCCAGGGCGCTGACCAGCCCGCCCGGGGCCAGCGGGGTGGCGGTGGTGGCCACCGGCGGCAGCATCGACTCCTGCACGTGCCGGATGTCGCGGCTGTAGCGGTCGAACCGGTCGGCGCTGATGGGCACCTGCATGCGGGAGCCGACCGAGGCGGTCGCCCCGGTCTCGGCGATGACCAGCGGGACCAGCTCGTCGTTCTTGGCCCGGATGGCCGCGGCCGCCTCCTTCAGCAGGGCCAGGCGGTGCTCGGCCGGTGTGGCCGCCCAGGCCGGGAAGGCCGCCCGGGCGGCCGCGGCCGCGGCCTCGGCGTCGGCCACCGAGGCGTTGGGCGCCTGGCCGACGACCTCCTCGGTGGCCGGATTGACGACGTCGTAGGTGCCGTCGCCGGCGTCGACCCACCGCCCCCCGATGAGCAGCTGCGTCTCGTCCCTGCTGACCTGGTCCCCCATGGCGGGTCCCCCTTCGTTGCGCGGTGGTCGGGTGTCCTGTCGGATGGTCGGGCGTGCTGCTGGGCGGTCGGGCGGGCCCGGGTGGTCCGGTCCCGGCCGGGCCGGAGCCGCAGTGTAGGTGGGGTGCGGTCGGCGCCCGCCGTCGGGCGGTCGGTCAGGCCGGCGCCGCGGTGTCCACGGTGACGGTGTCGCGTCCGGAGCGCAGCAGCGTGCCGGGCAGGTTGCCGGTGGCCCGGCCGTCCACCACCGTCTCGACCCCGTTCACCAGGACCCGGACCACACCGACGGAGTCGGCCAGGAGCCGCGGGCTGCCTCCGGGAAGGTCGTGGACGAGGGTGGCGGGCTCGGAGGCCACGGTCCCGGGGTCGAACACGAACAGGTCGGCCCGGAGTCCCTCGGCGACCCTCCCGCGGTCGTGGAGGCCGAACAGGTCGGCCGGGGCCGCCGTCATCCAGTGGACGGCCTGCTCCATGGGCACCAGCCTGCGCTTGCGGAGGCAGTCCCCGAGGAACGAGGTGGGGTAGTTGGCCCCGCACATGCGGTCGAGGTGGGCGCCGGCGTCCGAGCCTCCGACCATGGCGCCCGGGTCCGACCACACGCCGACCCGGGCCGCCCACGAGGCGTCGTCGCCGTCGGAGGCCTTCGGCCACAGCACGGTCCGCAGCCCGTCGGCGATCACCAGGTCGAGGAGGGCGTCGAAGGGGGCCTTGCCCTGCTCCGCGGCGATGGATCCCACGTCGCGCCAGCTGAGGCCCTCGTTCTCCGGGGCGAAGGTGTCGCCGATGATGTAGTTGGCCCACGAGGCCAGACGTCGGAAGACCCCGGCGCTGTCGGCGTGGGCCAGCTCGTCGAGCCGGGCCCGCACGGCGGGATCCCTCAGCTGCTCGATGCGCTGGTCGACGGGCAGCCCCATCACCTCTCCCCAGCCGGGGATGAGGAAGAGGGCGCAGTGCGTGCGGAAGCTCATGTTCATGGGCACCAGCGTGGGCATGGTGAGGGCCACGATGCGGCCCCCGGCGGCCGCCGCGTCGGCCGAGGCCTCGAGCTGGCGGGCCGTCTTCTCGGGGGTGCGCGAGTCGACGGTCAGCAGGTTCCAGTTGAGCGGCCGGCGCGCCGTGGCCGTCATGGTCACCATGAGGTCGATCTCCTCGTCCGAGAAGGAGTCGAGGCAGCCGTCGGTGATGTACTCGAGGGTGGTCCCGGGGTGGTCGCGGACCACCTCGCAGAAGGCCAGCATCTCCCGGCGGTCGGCGTACCGGGAGGTGATGGGGTTGCCGTCGCCGTCGGAGTGGGTGCGCGACTGCGAGGAGGAGAAGCCGAGGCCCCCGGCCTCGAGGGACTCGGCCAGGAGGGCGGTCATGGCCGCCAGCTCCTCGTCGGTGGCCGCCTCGGTGGCCCGCTCGGTGCCCATGACCCACCGTCGGAGGGCGCAGTGGCCCACCAGGAAGCCGGCGTTGACCCCGAGGTGGCCCTCGAGCCGGCCCAGATACTCGGCGAAGGTCGTCCAGTCCCAGGGGAGGCCGTGCTCGAGGGCGTCGAGCGGCATCCCTTCGACCTTGGCCATCATGCGCCGGATGTAGTCGGCGTCCTCGGCCTTGATGGGGGCCAGGGTGAAGCCGCAGTTGCCGGCGATGACGGTGGTGACCCCGTGGACGTTGGAGGGCGAGGCGGCCGGGTCCCAGAACAGCTGGGCGTCGTAGTGGGTGTGGGGGTCGATGATCCCCGGGGCGACCACCAGGCCCTCGGCGTCGAGCTCGGTGGCGCCGGTCTCCTCGACCGTGCCCACGGCCGCGATCCGGCCGTCCCGGATGCCGACGTCGGCCCGGACGCCGGGGGCACCGGTGCCGTCGACGACCAGGCCGTTGCGGATCACGTAGTCGAGCATGCTGCGCCTCCCCTTCCCTGCCGGGCGGACCGCCCGGGGACCCTCCGGGCCGCGGTGGGTCCCCGGAACTGACAGACCGTCAGCTTACGGTACTCGGTACGCCCGGGGGGCGGGAGGGGCGCCCGGTGCCGCGGCGGGAGGGCCCGGGGGGGTCCGGGACGCCGACGCTAAGGTGCGGGCATCCATCACTCCTGGTTCCAGAATCACCTGTTGCCGATCATCGTCCTGGTCCTGGGTGCGGCCATCACCGTGCGCTTCGCCCACTGGGTGGGGGGGCGCCGCCGGCGGTGGATCGACGCGCAGATCCGGCGCCAGATCGAGTCCGGCGTCCTGGCCTCGGAGTCGCTCAAGCGGTCACGGGCCATCAGCGAGGCGGTGGAGTGGGGCGCGGTGGCCCTGGTCTCCTTCGTGGTGGCCGTCCTGGCCTTCGACCAGCTCGGCATCCCCATCACCACGCTGGTCGCTCCGGCCACGGTCATCGGCATCGGACTGGGCTTCGGCGCCCAGCAGATGGTCGGCGACCTCCTGGCCGGGTTCTTCCTGCTGGCCGAGCGCCAGTTCTCCTTCGGCGACGTGATCCGCCTGTCGCTGCCCGGGCAGTTGACCGGCATCACCGGCACGGTCGAGGAGCTCACCTTGCGGGTCACCAAGCTCCGGACCACCCAGGGCGAGCTGGTGATCGTCCCCAACAGCGCCCTGCGACAGGTCACCAACCTCTCGAAGGACTGGTCCCGCGCCGTCATCGACGTTCCGGTGTCGGTCACCGAGGACCTCGAGCAGGTCACCTCGCTGCTGCGGGACGTCGTCGCCGCCATGGCCGCCGACCCCCGCTGGTCGCACCAGCTCCTCGGCGAGCCGGTGGTGGCCGGTGTCGAGGCCATCGACGTGGGCTACGTGCAGCTCCGCCTCATCGCCCGGACCCTGCCCGGGCGGCAGTTCGAGGTGGCCCGGGAGATCCGCCTGCGCGCCTCCACCGCCCTGCGGTCGGCCGGGATCGTCTCCCCCGGTGGCGGCGATGCGGCGGCGAGGCCCTCGGCGTGAGCCCGGAGGAAGGTCCGACCCAGGGCGACGCCGGCGAGCCGTCCCGGGGCGACGGCGCTCCCCGGGCCGGCGGTCCGCCGACCGGGCCGGTGCCCGCGGTGTCCGGGGCCGACCCCCGCAACCAACTGGTCGGCCTGATGTCCCGGCCCCTGGCGTCCTGGGCCCCCGTGCGCCGGTCGACCGTGCTGCTGGTGGTGGCCTTCCTCGGCTTCGGCGCCCTCTTCCTGCTCTACCCGCCGGCGGCCTCGACGTCGACCCCCACCTCGACCACCTCCCCCTCCCCCCTCCCGGGGATCCTCCCCCCTGCCTCGACCACCACCACGGCACCGGTGCCGACCACCACCCGTCCGGTCGCCACCACCTCGACCACGGCACCGGTGCCGACCACCACCACGTCGTCGACCACCACCACCACGTCGTCGACGACCACGACGACGTCGACGCTGGCCAGTGGGGCGTCCACCACCACCACCACCACGAGGGCGCCCTAGGAGCGGCCGCCCCCGGCGCGCCGCTCAGGGACCGACCAGGGGGGCGACCTCGGCGCCGAAGGCGGCGATCTGGTCGCAGAGCTCGGTGGCCGAGCGGGCCGGGAAGCGCACCTGGACCTGGCCCACGCCGGCTGCGGCGAAGGGTTGCAGGTACGCGGCCACCGCCTCGGGCGCACCGGCCACCGTGCCCGGGGGGAGGGCGAGGCCGGCGGGCGGCGTGCCCACGTAGAGGGAGTTCGAGATGCCGCCGATGTCGAGCGGCGCCCCGTCGCGCAGCTCGGCCCGCAGCTCGCGCAGACGGGCCAGGAGCTCGACGTTCGGGCCGAGCGTCTGCGGGAGCCAGCCGTCGGCGTAGCGGGCGGTGCGCCGGAGGGCGGCCGGCGAGGAGCCCCCGGTCCAGATGGGCGGGCGCGGCGCCTGCACCGGTCGGGGCCGCAGCCCCAGGCCCGAGGCCGGCCAGCGCGGCCCGGGCAGCTCGGGGAACTCCTCGCTGAGGCCGAGGGCCAGGCCGCAGAGGGCCTCGTCGGTGGCGGCCCCGCGCTCGTCGAAGGGCGGGCCCATGAGGTCGAACTCCTCGGTGACGTGGCCGGCCCCGACCCCGCAGACGACCCGGCCGCCCGAGAGGGCGTCGAGGGTGGCGAACTCCTTGGCCGCCCGCAGCGGGTGGCGCAGGGCGACGACGTAGATGTGGGAGAGCAGGCGCACCGTGCTCGTCACCCCGGCCAACCAGCCCAGGGTGGCCACGGTGTCGTACCAGGTCGTGCTCATGGCCCCGGCCAGCCGCTCGGGGATGGCCGTGTGGTCGCAGACCCCGACGTAGAAGAACCCGGCGTCCTCGCAGGCCCGGGCCACCCGGGCCAGCTCGTCGGGTCCCGCCGCCGGTTCCCACGGCTGGACGTAGATGGTCGACTGCGACTGGACGGGCAGCTGCATCCCGAAGACGGTCCTCCCCGGGGGCAGGACCGTGACCACGTCGGCGGGCGGCTCCGGTCGGGCGTCGGTCACCGGGTCACCCTACGCCCCGCCGCCGGACGGGGTCACGAGGGAGGCGGCCACCTGCTCGGCCAGGGCGGCCTCGGTGCCGAACTGGGTGGCGAGGACCCGGGCCCGCTTGTAGGCCAGGTGCACCGGCACCTCCCAGGTGAAGCCCATCCCCCCGTGGACCTGGATGGCCGAGCGGCCGTTGGTGATGGCCGCCTGGTCGGCCACCAGCTTGGCGCCGGCCGCGGCGACGGAGGCGTCGCCCACGTCGGGCTCATCGACCGTCACCGCCGCGGCCTGGACGGCACAGCGGGCCACCTCGGCGCGCACGGCCATGTCGGCGCAGAGGTGCTTGACCGCCTGGAAGCCGCCGATGGGCCGGCCGAACTGGGTCCGTTCTTTGGCGTAGTCGACCGCCCGGTCGGTGGACCAGGTGGCCAGCCCCACCTGCAGGGCGGCGGTGAGCACGGCGCCGTCCCGCAGCCACCCGGCGGCCACCTCCGGGCCGGCCACCGGCTCGCCGGAGGGCAGGTGGGCGAGGGACCACACCGGGGTGAGCGGGTCGAGGGGCCGGCCGAGCGGCGTGGCCTGGAGCGACGCCGGGTCGAGGGCGGCCACGCCCCCCTCGTCCAGGACGAGGAGGGTGTCGAGGTCGGCGAGGTGCTCGACCACCGTCGGCAGGGCACCGGCGCCGGCCGGGGGCCGGGCCACCAGGCCGACCACGACGGTCCCGTCCTGGGCCCCGCCCACCAGCCCGGCGGCGAGGTGGGTGGCCACCAGGGGGCCGGGCACGAGTCCCCGCCCGAGCTCCTCGAAGACCAGCGAGGCCTCGTCCAGTCCGAGGCCGACGCCGCCGGCCTCCTCGGCCAGGCACAGCGAGAAGGCGCCGGCCTCGCCCAGGGCCCGCCAGCCATCCCGGTCGACCACCCGGGGACCGCCCTCGCCGGCCCGCACCCGCTCCAGGGGGTAGCGGCCGGCGCACAGTCGCCGCACGCCCCGGGCCAGCTCGGCCTCGGACTCGTTCAGCTCGAAGTCCACGCCGCTCACCGCCCCCCGGACGGGGCACCGGCCGGCGCGGTCACCGGGGCCTCCCGGCGACGGGCTCCTTGGGCAGCCCGAGGAGCCGCTCGCCCACGATGTTGCGCTGGATCTGGGACGTGCCGGCGGCGATGGTGAGCGAGACGCCCCGGTAGAAGTCCTCGAGCACGGTCCGGGCCGGGAGCGTCCCGACGCCGCCGGGGCCGCCGCTGTCGTCGGCCGCCAGCCCGGCCCGCCCGAGCAGGCCGAGCGAGAACTCGCCCAGCTCGTGGCGCGTCTCGGAGTAGGCCAGCTTGAAGAGGGTGCCGCCCGGTCCGGGGATGCCGGTGCGGGCGGCCTGGGAGACGTTCCGCCGGGTGAGGGCCCAGAGGGCGTCGAGCCCGGCCTTCAGGTGGCCGGCCTGCCGGCGCACGCCGGGGTCGTCCCACGCCCCGGTGCGGCGGGCCACGTCCACCGTCGAGGTGAGCAGCTCGAAGGCCTCGAGCAGGTCGCCCACGAAGGCCGTCCCCCGTTCGAAGCTCAAGGTGACCATGGTCACCCGCCAGCCGTCGTTCTCGTCGCCGACGCGGTTGGTCACCGGCACCCGGACCTCGTCGAGGAAGAGCTCGGCGAACTCGGTGGAGCCGGCGATGGTGGTGAGCGGGCGGATGTCCACGCCGGGCGAGTCCATGGGCAGGATGAGCCAGCTGATGCCCTTGTGGCGGCTGTCCTCGGGTCCGGTGCGCACCAGCAGTTCGCAGTAGTCGGCCACCTCGGCGTGGGACGTCCAGATCTTCTGGCCGGTGACCACGTAGTCGTCGCCGTCCCGCACCGCCCGGGTGCGCAGGGAGGCGAGGTCGCTGCCCGCCCCCGGCTCGGAGAAGCCCTGGCACCAGACCTCCTCGCCACGCAGGATGGCCGGCAGGAAGCGGGCCCGCTGCTCGGGCGTGCCCTCGGCGATGATGGTCGGCCCGGCGTGCAGCAGGCCGACGAAATTGACCCCGACGTAGGGGGCGTGGGCCCGCTCGAGCTCCTCTTTGAAGATGAGCTCCTCGACGGCGGAGGCGCCGCGTCCGCCGCCCTCGACCGGCCAGTCCACGCCGGCGTAGCCGGCCTCGAAGAGCAGCCGCTGCCAGTGGGTGTCGTAGGCGCGCCGCCCCGGCCAGTCGTTCGGGGACGGCTTGGCCGGCAGCCCGGGCAGGGCCCCCTCGAGCCAGGCGCGCAGGTCGGCGCGGAACGCCTCCTCGGCGTGGCTGTACCGCAGGTCCATCAGGCGTGGGGCGGCGTCAGGCGAAGTCGAGGCCGTACAGCCGGATGGCGTTGCCCCGCAGGATCTTGTACCGCTGCTCGTCGGTCAGGTCCTTCATCTGCTTCTCGGCGATCTCCCGGGTGTGGGGCCACGTCGAGTCCGAGTGGGGGTAGTCCGACTCGTAGGTGATGTTGTCGACGCCGATCTCGTCGACCGAGCGCAGCCCGTGGGCGTCGTCGAAGAAGCAGCCGTAGATCTGGCGGTGGAAGTAGGTGGAGGGCGGCTCGGGCACGATGTCGGCCACGCCGCCCCAGCCCCGGTTCTCCTCCCAGACCTTGTCGGCCCGCTCGAGGATGTAGGGGATCCACCCGATCTGCCCCTCGGCGTAGGCCAGCTTGAGCTCGGGGAAGCGCACGAGCACGCCCGAGAACATGTAGTCGACCATGGAGAAGGTGGCGTTGGTGTGGGTGAGGGTGGACCCCACGGCGGGCGGCGCGTCGGCGGAGGTGGACGGCATCTTCGACGACGAGCCGATGTGCATGTTGACGACGGTCGAGGTCTCCTCGCAGGCCCGGAAGAACGGGTCCCAGTAGTGGTCGGGGTCGTGCACCGAGGGCAGGCCGAGGAAGGGCGGGATCTCGCTGAAGCACACGGCGCGCACGCCGCGCTCGGCGTTGCGCCGGACCTCGGCGGCGGCGAGCTCGGCATCCCACAGCGGGACGAGGGTGAGCGGGACGAGGCGTCCCTGGGCCTCGGGACCGCACCACTCCTCGACCATCCAGTCGTTGTAGGCCCGCACGCACAGGAGCCCGAGGTCCTTGTCCTTCGCCTCGGAGAAGGTCTGGCCGCAGAAGCGGGGGAAGGTCGGGAAGCACAGCGAGGCCTCGAGGTGGTTGAGGTCCATGTCCTCGAGACGGGGTGCCACCTGGTAGGAGCCGGGCCGCATGTCCTCGTAGGTGATGCCCTTCATGGTGACCTCGTCCCGGGGCACGCCCACGGCCGAGTCCACCCGGAGCAGGGGACGCTTCAGGTCCTCGTAGTACCACCAGTCGGTCGGGCTGCCGGCCGACCCGGGCACCACGGTGAGCTTGCCCCCGACGAAGGTGATCTCGCCCATGGGGGCCCGTTCCACCCGGGGGCAGACCTCGTGGTACTTCTTCGGCAGCCGGTCGACCCAGACGTCCGGCGGCTCGACGACGTGGTCGTCGACGGAGATGATCATCGGCAGTTCGGCCATGGGGCGGAGTGTACCCCTGTCCCTGACGGTGCGTCAGTTGCCGGACGACGGCGATCCGCTGGTGGCGTCAGTAGAGGGACCAGGCGGCGGCCACGTCGGGGTCGAGCACGCCGGCCAGGTCCTCGGTGGTGGCGGGTCCCGCCCGACCGGCGGGCTCCCGGACCGTCTCATCGCCCGCCCCGGGGGCCTCGACCTCCACGGCGGCGCCGTCGGCCGCCTCCTCGCCCGACGTGGCGTCGACCGGGTCCGCCCCGTCGCCGGTGCCGGCGTCGGCCGCCCCGACCGCGCCGCCGTCGTCGACCGCGCCGTCGACCGGGTCGTCCCGGCCCGCCGCGCCGTCGTCGTCCCGGCCCGCCCCGCCGTCGTCGTCCCGGACCGCCGCGCCGTTGTCGACCCGGACCGCCGCGCCGTTGTCGTCCCGGGACAGGGCGGGCAGCGGGGCCAGGGTGAGGCCGAGGCCCTGGACCCCGTCGACCAGGACGGACGTCCGTGGCAGCTCGCGGGAGGACTTGAGGGCCGAGGCGAGGGCCTTGCCGATGGTGGAGGCCAGACGCTTGTGGCCCTCGTCGCCGGGGTGGATGCCGTCGGCGAGGTGCTCGGGGCCGATGATGGTCGTACCGGACACCAGCGAGAGCGTGGCGTCACCGGAGACGATCCGGTCGCGGACGGCCACCTCGATGGCGTCGCGCAGGTCGGCCAGGGTCGCGCCCAGCTTGTTGGGCGTGTACTCGGCGTCCCTGCGGTAGATGGGGCTCACCACCACGATCGGGGTGTCCGGATGGCCCAGGCGGACCAGGGCGAGGAAGGTCCGCACCGACTCGCAGAGCATCGCCGGCGAGTAGGGGATGCGGTTCCAGGCGCCGGCCCCGAGGGCCACCGAGATCACGTCGGCCTCCAGCCCGGCCAGGTGCTCGGCCGAGAGCAGCTCGGTCTGGCCCGATCCGGCGTAGCCCATGTTGACGAGGTCCAGCCCGCCCTTGCGGCCGGCGATGGCCGCCCAACCCTGGGCCGGACCCGAGGCGATCCACCCCTGGGTGACGGCGTCGCCGTAGGCCAGCCACCGGGGGCGCTCCGGGGCCGGGGCGATCTCGCCCTTCACCGCGGTGAGGGAGAGGACGACGGGCTGCATGCCCTCGGGCAGGTAGATGACGGCCGGCTTCTCGGCCGGGCCGTCGCCCAGGGCGAGACGGAGGAGACCGTCGCCCAGGACGGCCTCCTCCTGGCAGATGCGTCGCCCGCTCCGCCACACCGAGAAGAGGATGCCCGCGCCGTCGCCCCGGTAGCCCAGGTTGCCGGTGGTGGTCCGGTAGGCGATGTCGATGGCCTGGGCGTCGCCCACCAGCTCCAGGCGCACGCCGGCCGGCACCGAGGCCGAGTGCCACACGTCGGCCGCCAACCGGGCCTGGTCGGCCGGATTGGCCCGCGGGTAGGGCACGTCGCCGGTGGCCGGGTACGCGGCGCCGCGGACGAAGGGCTCGGGCTGGCTGGGGCGAGTGGTCATCATGCCTCTGGTCCCATCGGCGCTCCTGTCCCGAACATTAACCACTGTGCGTAGCGATATGACTACAATACCACTGAGCATGACATTTGGCCCCGCCGCCCCGGTCGGGTCCGGCCGCTCGGCGGGCCCGCGCCGGCACCGGCACCTCGGCCACCACGACGGCGGACGTCAGCCACCGGCCGGCTCCGGCGGGGGGCCCCGGAACGGGATCGTCGCAGTTCAGAAGGGGGTCGCCGGGACGACGCGGCCGCGGGTGGCGAGTGCCCCTGTTCCGCCCGCCCGCCGCTGTCTAGCATGGAGGCCGTGCGGCGCGCCGTCCTGCCCCCGTCCACCGCCAGCGCCACGCTGCGTGGTCGACCGCCCGGATGGGGGATGCGGCGGGCCGCCGGCCTCGGCCTGGCCCTGGCCCTGGCCGCCGGCCTGGCCCTGGCCGCCGGCCTGGCCCTCCTGCCCGGGGCGGCCGGCGCCGCGGTGCCCCACCTCGCGCCGCGGGTCTACGCCGGCGGCGGTGTGCTCGGCTTCGGCGACGCCGCCGCCGTGAACGCCCCCCAGGGCGCCCCGCTGAGTTCGGTGATGGTGGCCCTGGCTCCCAACCCGGCGGCCGACGCCGATCACCAGGGGTACTGGCTGGCGGGCGCCGACGGGGGCGTCTTCGCCGAGGGGAACGCCGGCTTCTACGGCTCGACCGGGGCCCTGCACCTCACGGGTCCCGTCGTGGGCATGGCCGCCACCCCCGACGGGCGCGGCTACTGGCTGGCCGCCCTGGACGGCGGCATCTTCGCCTTCGGCGACGCCGGCTTCCACGGGTCGATGGGGGGCACGCCCCTCAACCAGCCCATCGTGGGCATGGCCGCCACCCCCGACGGCGGGGGTTACTGGCTGGTCGCCTCCGACGGCGGCATCTTCGCCTTCGGCGACGCCGCCTTCCACGGGTCGACCGGGGGCCTGGTCCTGAACGAACCGGTGACCGGCATGGCCGCCACCGACGGCGGCGGCGGCTACGCGCTGGTGGCCTCCGACGGCGGCGTCTTCACCTTCGGCGACGCCCCCTTCGAGGGCTCGCTGGCCGGGGGGTTGGGCGGCGACGCGGCGAACGTTCCCCCGGTGGCCGGCATCGCCTTCACCCCCGACGGCCGCGGCTACTGGCTGCTCGAGCCGGACGGCTGGTCCTACGGCTTCACCAACCCGCCGAGCCCGGACCCGTCGCCGACCGGGTCGGCCGTGGTGGCCATCGCCGCCGCCCAGGTGAACGCCGACCCGACCCCGGGCGATTTCTGCAACCCGTACGGACCGTGCGAGGAGTGGTGCGCCCTGTTCGCCACCTGGGTGTGGCAGCAGGCCGGGGTGCCCATCCCGTCCTACGCCTTCACCGGCGACATCGACCAGTGGGCGCAGGCCAACACCGGCGTCCTGCCCGCCGCCGGGCCCATCGTGCCGGGCGACGCCGTCCTCTACGGCACCGGACCGTGGTCGACGGCCACCTCGCTCCACGTGGGCCTGGTCGTCCAGACGTGGCCCGACGGGGCGGTGGTCACCGTCGAGGGAGACGCCGGGCCGGCCCCGGTGGGCTCGCTGGCCGTGATCGTGAACGGCCCCTACCTGCCGGCCGACTCGGAGACCTACAACGGCATGCCCGTCTACGCCGTGGCCGAGCCCTGAGGTCGCCGCGGCCCGGCCAGCAGCGAGTCGAGCAGCCGGGCCCGGTGGTCGGCGGCCGAGCCCCACGCCTCGGCCAGGGCCCAGGTGCGCTTGAGGAAGAGGTGCACGTCGCACTCCCAGGTGTAGCCGATGGCCCCGTGGACCTGGAGCGCTACCCGGGCGGCCTCCAGCCCGGCCTCCGAGGCGTAGGCCTTGGCCACCGAGGCGGCCCGTGACGAGTCGGGGGTCCCGACGTCGAGGGCCCAGGCCGCGCCGTAGACGCAGGGTCGGGCGAACTCCAGGCGCACCTGGGCACCGGCCAGGAGGTGCTTCACGGCCTGGAAGCTCCCGATGGGCCGGCCGAACTGCTGGCGCTCCTTGGCGTAGGCGGCGGCCCGTCCGAGGAGTGCCTCGGCCAGGCCCAGGAGCTCGGCCCCGACGGCCACCGCCGCCCGGTCGGCCGTGCGGGAGAGGGCGGTGGCCGCCTCCGGTCCCGACCCGAGGAGGGTGTCGGAGGTCGGGGACCACACCGGCCGGCCCAGCCTGCGGGTCGGGTCGAGCGAGGGCACCGGCTCGACGGCGACGGCCCCGGCGTCGAGGACGTGCACCTCGGGGGTGCCGTCGGCGGCGACGGAGGCCAGCACCACCAGGTCGGCCCCGTCGGCCCCGGCCACGGCGTCGCCCGGGGCGCGGTCGGTCCCCACGGCCGCGGCCAGCCCGCCGCGGGCGACCGCCTCGATCCACGCGCCGACCCGACCGGCGGCCGGGGTGGTCCCGGCACCCAGTTCGACCAGGAGGGGCACGGCCAGGGCGGTCGTGTCGGTCAGCGGCTCGGGCAGGGCCACCCGGCCGGCCTCCTCGAGGAGCAGGACGAGGTCGACGAGGCCGAGGCCGAGGCCGCCCGCCGCCTCGGGCGCGGTCAGCCCGACGACGCCCAGGCCGGCCAGGCTGTGCCAGCGGGCCGGGCGGGCCGACGGGTCCTCGTAGGCGGTGCGGAGGTCGGCGGTGGTGCACTCCTTGGCCAGCAGCTGGCGCACGGCGTCGCGGAACCCGAGTTGCTGGTCGGTGAAGGCGAAGTGCACGGCCCGCCCCCTCAGCCCCGCGGCAGCCCGAGCAGCCGCTCGGCCACCACGTTGCGCTGGACCTCGTTGGTGCCGGCGTAGATGGGGCCGGCCAGGGCGAAGAGGAAGCCGTCGAGCCACGGGGCGTCGACGCCGCCGCCGTGGACCTCGGCCTCGGGCCCGAGGACGGCCAGGGCGGCCCGGTGGATGGCCAGGTCGGTCTCGGACCAGTGGATCTTGTTTGCGCTGGCCTCGGCCCCCACCGATCCGCCCTCGAGCACCCGGGTGGCCGTCCACAGCGTGTGGAGCCGGTAGGCCTCGGCGTCCATCCAGGCCTGGGCCACGGCGTCGGCGCTGCGGCGGGTCCGCTCCGGGTCGCGGGCCAGACCGTGCTGGTAGAGGTCGACGAGGCGCCCGGCGGCCTCCGTGTAGCGGGCCGGGCTGCGCAGGCTGAGGCCGCGTTCGGAGCCGGCCGTGGCCATGGCCACGTTCCAGCCCCTGTCCACCTCGCCCAGGACCTGGGCGTCGGGAACGACCACCTCCTCGAAGAAGAGCTCGGCGAAGCCGGTCTCGCCGTCGAGCTGCGGGATGGGCCGGACGGTCACCCCGGGCGAGGCCAAATCGACGAGGAAGTAGGTGAGGCCGCGGTGGCGCTCGGCGTCGGGGTCGGTGCGGAACAGCCCGAAGCACCACTCGGCGAAGGCACCCCGTGACGCCCAGGTCTTCTGCCCGGTCAGCACCCAGCCCCCCTCGGCGTCCGACCGGCGGGCCCGGCTGCGGATGCCGGCGAGGTCGCTGCCGGCGTCGGGCTCCGACCACCCCTGGCACCAGATCTCGTCGCCGGTGGCCATGGGCGGCAGGAAGCGGGCCCGCTGCTCGGCGGTGCCGAATTCGAAGAGGGTGGGGGCGAGGAGGAAGATGCCGTTCTGGCTGACCCTGAGCGGCGCCTCCGCCCGCCAGTACTCCTCCTCGAAGACGAGCCACTCGAGGAGGCCCACCCCCCGCCCGCCGTACTCCTCGGGCCACGACACGACCGACCACCGGTCGGCGGCCATCTCCCGCTCCCACGACCGGTGGGCCTCGAACCCCTCGGCCGTGTCGAGGGAGGGGAGTGCCCGGGGCGGGGGCGCGTGGGACGCCAGCCACCGGCGCGCCTCGGCCCGGAAGGCCTCCTCGGCGTCGGTGAAGCGCAGGTCCAGCGGTTGGTCCATGACGACGGCGGCCCCTCGGTCGGCGGGTGTCGGGGGAAATCTGACACACCGCCAGATTTCCGGCAACCGGGGTACCTCGGCCACAATGGTCCCATGGCCAACGCAGTGATCGTCGACGTCGTCCGGACCCCGGTGGGCAAGAAGAACGGCCGCCTCTCGGGGTGGCATGCGGTGGACCTGGCCGCCCAGCCCCTGCGTGCCCTGGTCGAGCGCAACGATCTCGACCCGGCGATGGTGGAGGACGTGGTCCTGGGCTGCACCATGACGGTGGGGGAGCAGGCCATGAACATCGGCCGCAACGCGGCCCTGGCCGCCGGCTTCCCCGACACCGTGCCCGGCACCACCGTCGACCGCCAGTGCGGCTCGGCCCAGCAGGCCGTCCACTTCGCCGCCCAGGCGGTGGCGTCGGGGGCCATGGACGTCGTCATCGGGGGCGGGGTGGAGGCCATGAGCCGCGTCCCCATCGGCTCGACCACCGTGCCCGGCCCCGGCGAGGCGTACGGCCCCACCGTGCACGGCCGCTTCGACTTCATCCACCAGGGCCTGTGTGCCGAGGAGATCGCCCGCCGGTGGGGGATCGGCCGGGAGGAGATGGACCGCTTCGCCCTGGCGTCCCACGACCGGGCGGCCCGGGCCATCGCCGAAGGCCGGTTCGCCGACGAGATCGTCCCCCTGGCCACCCGGCGGGCCCGGGTGGAGGACCGGGTCGCCGTGGCCGGCACCGACGAAGGCGACCCGGCGGGCGAGGGCGAGCTGGCCGCCGACGAGGGGGTCCGTGCCGGCTCGTCCTACGAGCAGCTGGCCTCCCTGCCGCCGTGCTTCGTCGAGGGGGGTCTCGTGACGGCGGCCACCTCGTCGCAGATCTCCGACGGGGCCGCGGCCGTCCTCGTCATGTCCGAGGAGCGGGCCAACCAGCTCGGTCTGCGGCCCCGGGCCCGCTTCCACACCTTCGCGGTGGCCGCCAACGACCCGGTCATCATGCTGACCGCCCCGATCCCGGCCACCACCCTGGTGCTCGAGAAGGCCAAGCTCTCCCTCGACGCCATCGACCTGGTCGAGATCAACGAGGCCTTCGCCTCGGTGGTGCTGGCCTGGGCCAGGGAGCACCACCCGGACATGGAGAAGGTCAACGTGAACGGCGGGGCCATCGCCATCGGCCACCCGACCGGGGCATCGGGGGCCCGGCTGCTGGCCACCCTCCTCAACGAGATGGAGCGCACCGGCGCCCGGTACGGGCTCCAGACGATGTGCGAGGGCGGCGGCCAGGCCAACGCCGCCATCATCGAACGTCTGGGTTGACGGGGCCCGGCGGGCCCTTCCCGCGGCGGGCGCCGGAGCGGCCCGCTACGCGGGAAGGTCGGGGGGCGGCGTCGGCTCCGCGTGCTTCTTGAAGTCGACGTGGTCGGCTCGCGTCGGGCGCGACATGAGGTACCCCTGGTAGAGGTCGCACCCGAGGGCGGCCACCCGCTCGAGCTGGACGGTCGTCTCGACCCCCTCGGCCAGCACGACGAGGTCGAGGGCCTTCGAGAGCTGGACGATGGCGGCCACGATGGCCTCGTCGGTGTCGAGGATCCCGAGACCGTCGACGAAGGACTTGTCGATCTTCAGGATCTTGACCGGGAAGCGCTTGAGACGGGCCAGGGACGACTCACCGGTCCCGAAGTCGTCGATGGCCAGACCCACGCCCATGTCGTGGATGCCGTTCAGGGCGTCGACCGTCTCGGGCGTCTCGCTCATGAGCATCGACTCGGTCACCTCGAGCACCAGGGCGTCGGCGGGCAGACCCGAGTCGGCCAGGGCCGCGGCGATCGAGTCGAGCAGTCCGGGGTCGCTCAGCTGGTGGACCGACAGGTTGACCGTGATGTAGGCGTCCTCGGCGCCGGGCAGCTCCTGGCGCCACCGGGCCATGGTCTCGCAGGCCTCGCGCAGGACCCAGCGTCCGAGGGAGAAGATGAGGTCGGTCTCCTCGGCGAAGGGGATGAACTCCATCGGTCCGAGCAGGCCCCGCGAGGGATGGTTCCACCGCACCAGGGCCTCCATGGCCACGATGCGGTCGTCGGCCACCGAGGCGATGGGCTGGTAGTGCACGGTGAGCTCGCCATGGTCGATCGAGTGGCGGAGGTCGTCGTAGATCTCCAGTCGGGCCACCGACTTGGCCCGCAGCGACTCGTCGAACACCTCGATGCGGGAGCGGCCCTTGCTCTTGGCCTGGAACATCGCCGTGTCGGCCTGCTGGAGGATGTCCTGGGCGTTCTGGCGTCCCCGCATGACGAAGGCGATGCCCACGCTGGAGGTGACCACCAGCGAGCGGCCGGTCGAGAGCTGCACGGGCTCGCCCAGGACCTTCACGTACTCCTCGGCCAGGCTGACCGCGGTCTGGACGTCGTGGAGGTTGCGGCACAGGACCACGAACTCGTCCCCCGAGAAGCGGCTGACCACGTCCCCGGCTCGCACCGCCGACTTGAAGCGCTGGGCCAGCGTGAGCAGGAGCTCGTCACCGGCGGCGTGGCCGAAGGAGTCGTTGACCAGCTTGAAGCGGTCGAGGTCGATGAAAAGCACGGCCAGGTTGGTGCCCCGCTGCATGGACCGCAGGAGCTCGTGCTCGAGCTCGTCGTTGAACAGCGACCGGTTGCCCAGGCCGGTGAGCGAGTCGTGGTAGGCGAGCCAGTGGAGCTGGGACTCGGCCGCCTTGCGGTCGGTGACGTCGGTGAAGGAGCAGACGACCATGGGGGAGTCGACCCCGCCGGATCCGGAGAGCAGCCGGGAGCTGAGGGAGAGCCACTGGCGGCGGCCGCTGTCGTCGGTCACGCCGACGACCACGTCGTCCTCGGACTCGCCGGTCACCAGGGTGCGAGCGTGGGGGAACATCTCCGGCGAAAGGGGCTGGCCCTCGGCCGAGATGGCGATCGAGGCGCCGGTGAACATCTGATGGCCGACGCCGAGGGCCAGGCGGTCCCCGAGGATGCGGGTGGCCGCCGTGTTGTGGGCGCACATGTGGCCGGCCTCGTCGAAGAGGATGATGCCCTCGCTCAGCGACGCCACCACGGCCTCGTAGCGCGCTTCGGCGGCCCGCCGTCCGGCCTCGGCCTGGCGGGCGTCGGTCAGCTCCGTGCACACCACGACCCAGCCGGACGGCTGGGTGTCGTCGTCGATGAGGGGGTCGATCGACACCAGCACGTCGACCTCGGAGCCGTCCTTGCGCCGATGGGTGCGCTGGCCCCGCTCGAGAACGGCCGCGCTGTCGCTCCGGTTGGCGGTCACCACGGTGGCGATGGACAGGCCGGCCACCTCTTCTTCGGTCCAGCCGTAGAGGGTCTGGGCCGCCTCGTTCCAACTCTCGATCTTTCCGTCGCCGTCGATGCCGATGATGGCGTCGGAGACGTGGGCGACCAGGCTGGCCCGGTAGCGGGCCGCCGCCTCGGCCGCCCGCCGCTCGGACACGTCGTGAGCGATGACCTGGAAGGCGGGCTCTCCGCCCCACGTCGTACGGATGCTCGTGATCTCCATCACCCGCGACTCGCCCGTGACCGAGCGGATCCGGGCCTCGCCGTGCTCGAAGAACTGGCCCTCCTCGTTCAACTGGGCCAGCCGGTCGACCATCTCGGGGATGTCGCCCGGATCGACCATGTCGGTGATGGGCGTCCCGTAGTACTTCTCGATGGCCTTGCGGTAGCCCTCTTCGGAGTCGACTGCGCCCATGAACCGGGAGGCCGCCCGGTTGCCGTAGACCATGCGGCCGCTCTGGTGGACCATGACGATGTCGGGCGAGACCTCGGAGAGGAGCCGGTACCGGTCCACCAGCTCGCCGAGCTCACGCTCGAAGTCCTGCTGGGCCGTGACGTCGATGACCACGCCGATATGGAGGCTGGCTCCCGACGCCACGCCCGCCCGACCGACCACCATGGGCGACGAGCGGATGACGAGGCTGTGCTCCTTGCCGTCGGGGCACCGCACGACCTGGTGGAGGTCGTACTCGGCCGGGGGCGTGCCGGCCCGTATGGCGACCAGGATGGGTTCGAGGACGAGTGACCCGATGGTGCCGGGACGGGCCACCGGGTCGACCGGTCCGAGGGGGAGCGCGGGCCCGTAGCCCCGCTCGGCCGAGCCGTCCTCCGGGGCACCGCCGTCGGCCGGACGGCCCGCCCCCGTCCGCCACCGTCGCACGGCGAACCCGGGCGCGCCCGGGACGAACCCGCAGATCTCCTCGATCGTCGCCGACCAGGTCACCTCGTCGGGCCCGGGTTCGAAGACCCAGGTCGCCGAGGGCAGGCCCTTGTCCAGGAGGTTGATCTCCTGCGACAGCTCGGCGGCGCGTTCGCCGAGGACCGAGGCCTCGGGCTCGACGCGGTCGAACGTGGTCCGACGACCTCCGAACCCGCTGGTGGTGACCATAGGACTCTGGTATCGGCGCACCAGGCGCCGCGCTTGAGTCCGTCAGCGGCCCGCCGGGGTGCGCCCCCGGCGGGCGGTCATCCGGCCGGTTCGTCGATGACGATGACCGAGTTGTACCCGCCCATCCCGATGGACGACTTCACCATCGGTCCGGGCCGACGCGGGGTCAGGCCGTCGAGGAGGCGCGGATGGCCCGGAGCGACCTGGCGTGGGGACGGTACCGAGCCCTTCTCGAAGGCGTACAGGGTGGCCAGGGTCTCGACGGCCGCCGCCGCGGCCTGGCAGTGGCCCACCAGCGGCTTGACCGAGAAGATCCCGTGCGCCTCGGGGAAGAGCTCGTCGAGGATCCGACCCTCGGCCGCGTCGCACTGGGCCGTCCCCGGCCCGTGGGCGTTCACGTACGCGATCTCCGAAGGGTCGACACCGGACGCGTCGAGGGCCTCTCGGAAGCAGCGGAAGAGCTCGTCGAGGTCGGGGGTCATCGCCACCACGTTGTAGGCGTCCATGGTCATCGCCCCGCCGCGGACACCGGCACGTGCGCCGGTCGGGTCGCCCGAGAGGACCATGGCCACGGCCGCCTCGCCGCCCACGAAGCCGCGACTTCCTTCCTGGAAGGGGCGGCAGGCGTCGAACGGCGGCGTGTCGAGCACGGCCACGCCGACGTCGCTGAAGCCACGGAGGTTGCGCGGCATGCCGGAGAGGTCGGTGGCCAACAGGACCACGTCGGAGCAGATCCCTGCGTCGATCCACGACTTCGCCGTGATCATCGCGGCGTTGGCCGAGGCGCACATGGCGGAGACGTTCATCGCGGGCCCATGGAAGTCGTACTCCTGCATGAGCTGGCAGATCACGGTGGACGGCATCATCTGGACCCACTGGCGCGGGCGCACGCGCGACTCGGTGGAGCGGTAGAAGGAGCTCCACATGTCGACGTCGCCGAGCACGATGCTGTGGACCACACCGACCACCCCACCGGGCTCCCACCCGCGGTCGCGGGCGTCGGTGACGGCCTCACGAGCGGCGAAGCGGAGTGCCTGCATGAAGCGACTGGCCCCGTCGCGCCGGTCGCCCTCGTCGGCGATGAGCGAGAGGTAGGCGTAGCCGCCGTCCACGTACCCCTCGAGTCCCGTGGCCAGCCGGACGGCGCTCTCTCCGAGGAGGAACCCGTCCCACAGGTGCTTCGTACCCCAGCCGTAGCCGGTCACGGCGCCGGCACCGGTGATGTGGATGGTGCTCCGGGGCGCATCACTGGGTGGCCGCCGCGCCGTGGATGGCAGGACTGCTCCGGTCATGGCAACTCCCTATGGTCTGCCCCGGGCACGCACCGGCCATCTCGATGACCGGTGGACCGTCGACCCTGGGCAGGCTCTGGCGGCTGGTCGTGTTCGCGCTCCGAGGACCACGATTATCCCGCGCCACCCGGGCCGACACAATGGGTGACGGGGAATTTCTCTCTCCGCCGTCCGCAGGTGCCGCCGGGTCGGACGGGCCGGTCCCAGGGAGGGAAGGCGCGCCGAGCGTGGTGGAGTCGCGCGTCAGGCGTCAGGCGTCAGGCGTCAGGCGTCAGGCGTCGGGCGTCAGGAGTAAGGAGTCAGGCGTCGTGTCGTGCGTCGGGCGTCGTGTCGTGCCGCGCCCGCGCCGAGCGTGGTGCCTGCGTGCGCCCGGCCGACGCCGCCGTGCACGACGGGTGGCGCCCGCCGGGACCCGCGTCAGTCCGCGGGCGCGGGCGCTTGGGCGCGCGACGCGCCGAGCCGTTCGAGGACGGCGCCGGCCTCGGCCACGATGCGCTCCACGAGCTCGGCCACGGTCGGCAGCTCGTCGATGGTCCCGACGACCTGCCCGGTCGGCAGCACGCCGACGTCGGTGCGACCGTCGACCAGGGCCGCCTTGGTCATCATCGGCGCGTTGGCCGCCATGACCACCTGGGGCCACGTGAGGTCGTTGCCGTGCTTCATGGCGTTGCCCTCCTTCACCAGCGCCGCGAGCGTGGTGTTCGTCTGGCGCCGGAAGGCGTGGGCGTTGGCCAGGGCACGGGGCAGGGCCCGCAGCCACCCCGAGGATTCGAGCCGGTCGACCAGCGGGGTGCGGATGACGCGCTGGGGGGCGCCGTCGACCGACGTGGAGACCACCGTGCCGGTCACCGGCGTGGCCAGGTACACCCGCTTCACCTCGTCGGGCACCCGGCTCTCCTGGGTGAGGAGGAAGCGCGTGCCCATGGCGATGCCCACCGCACCCCAGGCCAGGGCGGCCACCAGCCCGCGGCCGTCGAAGAAGCCCCCGGCGGCGACCACGGCCAGCCGGTCGCCGACGGCGTCCACCACCGAGGGGGTGAGCAGGGAGGTGGGCACCGAGCCGGTGTGCCCGCCCCCCTCGCCCCCCTGGGCGATGACGGCGTCGACCCCCCACTCGGCCATCTTCTCGGCGTGCCTCCGGGCGCCCACGGTGGGCATGACGACGAGCCCCGCTCCCCGGCACCGCTCGACCAGGGCCGGGTTGGGGGCCTGGGCGAAGCTGGCCACCCGCACGCCCTGGTCGATCAGGAGGGCCACCCGCTCGTCCACGTCGGCCACGTCGGTGCGGAGGTTGACCCCGAAGGGGCGGTCGGTGCGGGCCCGCACCTCGGCCACGGCCGCCTCGAGCTCGCCGAAGGTCAGGGTGGCCGAGGCCAGGATGCCGAGGGCGCCGGCCTCGGCCGTGGCCGCCACCAGGCGGGGTCCGGCCACCCAGCCCATCCCGGTCTGGACGATGGGGTAGCGGACCCCGACGAGGTCGCAGAACTTCGTGTGGAGGACCGGGTGGGCGCCGGCCCCCGGTCCGCCCGGCGCGCTCACACCGGCACCTCCCGGTCACGCAGTCCCCGCGGGTCGAGCACCGTGCGCAGGAGGTCGAGCTCCTCGACCGTCGGCAGGCGGGTCTCGGGAACGTCGTCGGGGACGACCAGCTCGAAGCCGGTGGCCGCCACGACGTCGTCGACGGTGACGCCGGGGTGCACCGAGGCGAGGCGCATCACCCGGTCGGGGGTGGCGAAGTCGAACACGCCGAGGTTGGAGATGACGGCCCGGATCTCGTGGAAGCGGGTGGCCGACGGCCCGGCCGCCGCGGCCCGGGCGTAGCCCACGCCGGAGACCACGTCCACCTGCTCGACGAAGGAGCGGGGGGAGTGGTTGGGCACCCAGTAGCTCGTCGGGTGGTGGACCGTGTTCCCCGGGGCGCCGCGCACGCCGATCAGCTGGGCCCTGGGCCGGGCCCAGTCGCCGATGGCACTGATGTTCTGGTTGCCGGTCCGGTCGATCTGCGAGGCCATCATGATGAGGTTCCGCCTGCCCGACCACACCACGTCGAAGACGCGGCGGTACGGCATGTGGGACTCGAGCACGAGCGACTCGGGAGGCGCCCCGAGCGGCGGGGCCCCGTCGACCAGGGCGGCGTCCCCGTCGGTGAGCACCAGGTCGGGGGCGAAGGTGAGGCGGGCCAGGCGGGCCCCGAGGGCGGGCGCCGTCCCGAAGGCGCTGGCCATGACCTCGCCGTCGCCCCGGAAGACCTCGGCGCAGGCCACCGCGCAGTACTCGGCCCGGGTGGGCGCCCCGTCGCTCATGCTCCTTCCCTCCCTCCGGATGCGGCCCGCTCGCCGGCCGCCGCCCGCACGGCCGCCTGGTATCCAGGCTCGTCCACGTCGAGGAACCGGGTGCGGAAGGCGGCCCACGCGTCGGGGTCGCCGGCCGCCGTGGCGTACTGGCGCTGGAAGGCCTCGTCGCGGCCGTACTCGGGAACGCAGGCGGTGAAGTGGGCGCCGCCCGGCGTCTCGACGACCCCGTCGGTGAGGAGCCGGCTGATGCACAGCGAGCCGAGCGGGCCGCCGGCGGCCAGCTCGTCGGTGGCCACCACCCGCTCGGTGGTCACGAACCGGCGGTCGGCCGCCCCGAGGAAGAGCTCGTCGAAGAACGGGTCGGGCCCGAGCAGCTGTCCCGAGCCCCGGGCGTCGGCCCGGTTGACGTGGACCACCGCCGCGTCGAGCCGCAGGGCGGGCATGGCCACGAGCTCCTCGGCGTCGTCGTAGGGGGAGGTGACGGTGCGGAGCTGCGGGTTGCACCGCAGGACGTCCGAGCCGAGTCCGGCCCGGGTGGGGAGGAAGGGGAGGCGCTGGGACGCGGCCAGCAGCCCCAGGTAGAACATCCCCTCGTCGACCTCCATGGCCTCCACGCGACCGGCCTGGCGGGCGGCGCGGAAGTGCGGGTCGGTCGGGATCGAGTCCAGGGTCACGAAGCCGAACACCACCTTGGCCACCTTGCCGGCCGCGCACAGCAGGCCGACGTCGGGCCCGCCGTAGGAGACGACGGTGAGGTCGGTGAGGTCGGAGCGGAGGATGGCCCGCACCGCGGCCATGGGCTTGCGGCGCGAGCCCCAGCCGCCGAGGCCGAGGGTCATGCCGCTCTCGAGCTCGCCCACCAGTTCGTCGAGGCTCATGCGCTTGTCAGCCACGTCCGCCTCCCGGCCCCGGGCGTCCCGGGGCGGTCATCGCGAGGTGTCGGCGTCGCGCTTCTCGACGAACGCCGCCCGTTGCTCGTCGGCCACGCCGGCCACGTGGAGCTCGTAGGTGAAGCCCTGCTCGAACCGGTAGCTGCGCCGCACGTCGACCGGGTCGATGCCGTTGAGCGACTCCTTGGCCCGCCGCAGGATGGTCGGGCTCTTGGTGGCGATCTCGTCGGCCACGGCCCGGGCCGCAGCCAGGAGGTCCGAACGGGGGACGACCCGGAGCACCGAGCCGTACCGGTGGAGCTCGGCGGCCGTGGCCGTCTGGGCCGTGTAGACCATCGACCGCATGCGGTGCTGGGGGACCAGCCGGGCCAGGTGGGTGGCGGCGCCGAGGGCGCCCCGGTCCACCTCGGGCAGCCCGAAGGTGGCGTCCTCGGAGGCGACCACGATGTCGGCATTGCCGGCCAGCCCGACGCCGCCCCCGAGGCAGAAGCCGTGGACGGCGGCGATGACCGGGACCTCGCACTCGTAGACGGCGGCGAAGGCGGCGTAGCAGCCCCGGTTGGCCCCGACCAGGGCCTCGTCGCCGCGAGCCTGGATCTCCTTGATGTCCACGCCGGCGCAGAAGCCGCGGCCCTCGGCCCGCACGATCACCGCCCGGGTGTCGGCCACGCGCCCGGCGGCCACCACGGCGTCGGCCAGGGCGAACCACCCGGCCACGTCGAGGGCGTTGACCGGTGGGTGGTCGATGACCACCTCGGTCACGCCGGGTCGGGTCTGGTCGGTGGTGATGGGCATGGACTGCTCCGGGTGCTGGGTCGGGCGGGTCCCGGCGCCGCGGCGGGCCGTCCGGCCGGGAGCGGCGCAGGCACGCGCCGGCGTGCTCTGATGGCGTGATCTGATACCGCGTCAGGACAGTACCAGTCAGGCCGGCGAGCCAGGGAGGGAGCCGTGGGAGCGCACCGGGGGGACGAGCGACCGGATCCGTTGGACGCCACGGGCCGGGTGGTGGTGGTCACCGGCGGGGCACGGGGCATCGGCCGGGGCATCGCCGAGGCATTCCTCGGGGCCGGGGCCGACGTCGTCGTGTGCGGGCGGCGGGAGGTGGCCGACGACGACCTCCCCGCCGCCACGGACGCCGCCGGGGTGCGGCGGCGGGCCCAGTACGTGGTGGCCGACCTGCGCCTCCCCGACGAGGCCGCCGCCGTGGTGACCGCCGCCGTCGACCGCTACGGCCGGTTGGACACGCTCGTCAACAACGCCGGCGGGTCGCCGAAGGTCGACGCGGCGACGGCGTCGCCCCGGTTCAGCACGGCCATCGTGACCCTCAACCTGCTGGCCCCCCTCCACTGCGCCCAGGCGGCCAATGCGGTGATGCAGGCGCAGCCCGAGGGAGGGTCGATCGTGAACATCGGGTCGGTGAGCGGCCTGCGCCCCTCGCCCGGCAGCGCCGCCTACGGGGCGGCCAAGGCCGGCCTCGTCAGCCTGACCCGCTCGCTGGCCGTGGAGTGGGCCCCGAAGGTCCGGGTCAACACCGTCACCGTCGGCCTGGTGGCCACCGAGGCGGCCGACGAGTACTACGGCGGCCCGGCCGGGACGGCCGCGGTGGCGGCGACGGTGCCGCTCGGCCGGTTCGGGACGCCCGGCGACATCGCCGGCGTGTGCCGCTTCCTCGCCTCGTCCCTCGCCTCCTACGTGACCGGGGCCGACCTCGTGGTCCACGGCGGCGGGGAGTGGCCGGCCTACCTGACCGCGGCCGAGCGGGCGACCGGCACCCGGGACTGACCGGGCCCGCACCGGGCCCGCAGCGGGGGCCGGCGGAGGGCCGGCGGTGCGGGTGAGAAGCACTCAAGGTGGGCCGTGAGCAGGACGATGTTCCTACCGTGGCTGTGAACCAGGTGACCGCCCTCGGTGCGGGCGGTGGTGACGCGCGGTGCCGTCGGGGACCGGCGCCATGCTGACCCGCTCCGAGCCGACCTTCTCGCTGGTCGGCGCGCCGTTCCTCGAGTACCTGCCGGTGGTCGACCTCTCCACCGGCCGGCTGCTCGGCATGGAGGCGCTGGTCCGGTGGCACCACCCGACCCAGGGCCGGATCGCCCCGGACGTGCTGCTGCCGGCGGCCGAGGCCAGCGGCGACATCGGGCCCCTCCACCGCTGGATCCTCACCGAGGCGTGCGCCGAGGCGTGCCGGTGGTCGCCGAGCATCCAGCTCGGGGTCAACTGCTCGGTCGACCAGCTCCGGCGCGGCGAGGCGGCCCGGGCCGTGGCCGAGGCCCTGGAGGGCACCGGCTTCCGGAGCGGTCAGCTCAACATCGAGGTCACCGAGGACGCCGTGGTGGACCCGGCGGCGACCGCCGACCTCGAGGCCCTCTCGGCCATGGGCGTGCAGCTGTCGGTGGACGACGTGGGCACCAACTGGTCGTCGTTCGAGCCCTTCAAGCGGAACGCCATCTCCACGGTCAAGATCGACGGCTCCTTCATCTCCGGGCTCGAGTCGTCCCACGGCATCAACCGGCTCGTCGTCGAGACGGTCATCCACATGGCCCACTCGCTGGGCATGTCGGCCATCGTCGAGTGCGTCGAATCGGCCGCCCAGGTCGACATCGTCCGCTCGTTCGGGGCCGATGCCGCCCAGGGCTTCTTCTTCGCCCGGCCCCTGACCCTGGACGACGTGCGC
>DAHVAJ010000089.1 GCA_027314705.1 Acidimicrobiaceae bacterium | reverse complement strand
GCGTTGTTGACGAGGACGTCGAGCCGGCCGTGGTCGGCCACCACCCCGTCGACGCAGGCCGCCACCGCGGCCCCGTCGACCACGTCGAGGGGCCGGACGTCGAGTTCGACACCGGCCGCTGCGGCGGCCTCCCGCAGGGCGGTGGCCTTCGTGGTGTCGCGCATGGTGGCCACCACGGTCATGCCGTGGCGGGCCGCGGCCACCGAGGTGGCGAGGCCGATGCCCGTGGAGGTGCCGGTGACGAGGACGACGCGGGGAGCCATGGGGGTACCTTTCCGGGGGGGTGGGCCCACCCTCGGGGGGCGTCCGACCGGCACCGCCAGCGGCCGGTGCTACCGGACCGGGTGGGCCGCGGCGTAGGCGTCGGCGACGGGGCGTGGGATCCGGCCGGTCCGGGCCAGCTCGAAGCCCTGGGCCAGGGCCCAGGCCCGGATCGCCGCCGGCGACGGTGCGGCCGGCCGGAGCGGTCCGGCTACGGGAAGGGCGTCGGCCAGCACGCCGGCGCCGGCGTCCTCGTGGTGGTGGGCGAGGGCGGCGCCGAGGAAGCGGTAGGTCCACTCCTGGGCCAGGGGCCTGGTCTCGCAGAACACCACCGGAACCTGCGGGAAGCGCACCTGGGCCTCGGCCAGCCCCTCGGCCACCAGTCCCGGGCGGACACGGGGGAGCTTGAAGACGGCTGCGTACCGGTCCTCCACCACCAGGGCGGCCCGGGGCAGTTCGGCCAGCGCGGCCAGCACGTAGCGGAGCCGGCCCGTGGTGAGCGTGGCCACGAGGTCGGCCAGGCTCTTGCGCTCGACGGCGGCCACCACGGCGCCACCGACCTCGACCGCATAGTCGCCGGAGGGCAGGGCCCGGCGCCGGGTGGTGGCCTGCTGGGCCGTGAACGACCAGGCGTAGCGCTCATGGCTGTCCACCAGGATCTCGAACACCCGTCCGGAGGCCCGCCGGGTGGGCAGGGCGACGTTCGGACGGGCCTGGCGGGCGGTGCGGGCGCTCTGCCAGAAGATGACCTCGCGGCCCCGGGCCCGGGCGAACACGAACTGCGAGCGGCTCTCCCGGACCCGGGCGAGGACGAGGTCGATGGCCGCTCCCCGGCGGACGCAGGAGCGGACCGGGACCCGTTCGACCACCTCGGGGTCCGAGGGCCAGTCGGTCGACGGGTGGCAGTAGATCTTGGCCGTGCGCGGCCAGGTGGCGCGCACCTTCAGCACCACCCCGTCGCCCACCGGCAAGCGGACCAGGTAGGGCAGGGTCGAGCCCTGGTCGGGGTTCCGGGCCACCACGAAGTCCTCCACCGCCGACAGTCTGCCCGCGGCGCCGGCCCGTGGCCCGACACTTCCCGTCCTCGCTACCATCGGTCGCCATGGACGGCGCCCCGGACAGCGGCCCCGCCGCCGGTCGGGCGGTCTTCGATCCCTTCGACCCCCGCTGGGCGTCCGACCCCTTCCCCCTCTTTGCCGAGTTGCGCGAGCGTGCCCCGATCCACCGCAACGAAGCACTCGGCTTCTGGGTGGTCCTCCGCCACGCCGACTGCCTGACCGTCCTGCGGGACCGGCGGGCCAGCTCCGACAACACCCGGAGCGTCGACGGCCGTCCGTCACCCGTGCCCCCCGAGCTGGCCGAGGCCCGCCCCTTCCTCTTCCGGGACCCGCCGGACCACACCCGTCTGCGCGGCCTGGTGGCCAAGGCCTTCACCCCGAGGGTGGTCGAGTCCCTCCGGGGCCGCACCCAGGCCATCGTCGACGAGCTGCTCGACGCCGTCCTCGACGCCGACCGGGTCGACCTCATCGAGTCCTTCGCCTATCCGCTGCCCGTGCGTATCATCTGCGAACTCCTGGGCGTGCCCGTCGCCGACCAGGATCGCTTCCGGGACTGGTCGGCCGCCCTGGCCCGCGGCCTCGACCCCGACTTCCTCCTGCCGCCCGAGGTCCTGGCCGCCCGCGACGGGGCCCTCCTGCAGTTCTCCACCTACTTCCTCGACCTACTGGCCGAGCGCCGACGTCACCCCGGTGATGACCTGCTCAGCCGGTTGGTGGCGGCGGAGGACGGCGGCGAGGTGCTGAGCGAGGCCGAGCTGCTCTCCACCTGCATCCTGCTGCTGGTGGCCGGGCACGAGACGACGGTCAACCTCATCGGCGGCGGCACCCTGGCCCTTCTGCGGCACCCCGACCAGTGGGACCGCTTCGGCACCGACCCGGGCGTGGTGCGCACCGGTGTCGAGGAGCTGGTGCGCTACGTGTCGCCCGTCCAGCTCACCGGCCGCATCCTCACCGAGGACGTCGACGTCGGCGGGGTGACCGTGGGCGCCGGCCAGTTCGCCATGCTGCTCCTGGCCTCGGCCAACCACGACCCGGCCCAGTTCCCCGACCCGGAGCGGCTCGACGTGGCCCGGACGCCCAACAACCACTTGGGCTTCGGCTTCGGCATCCACCACTGCCTGGGCGCGCCGCTCGCCCGGATGGAGGCCCAGGTGGCGCTGGCCACCCTGACCCGTCGGGCCCCCCGGTTGGCCCTCGAGACCGACGACGTCCCCTACGGCGGCACGGTGGTGCTCCGGGGACCGGCCGCCCTGCCGGTGCGGTGCTCGGGGTGACCGCTCCCGTCGCTCAGTTGGCCGCGGCCACCTCGAGCACGGGGGCGAGGTCGTCGAGGGCGGCCCGCACCGAGTCTGCGTCGAGGGGCAGGAGCAGGGCGGCCACGGCATCGGCCCCGGCGTCGGCGTAGCGGGCGGCGATGGTGGCGTCGAGAGGCTGGAGGTAGGGACAGACGGTGACGGTGAGGTCGTCCCGGGTCCGACCGTGCTCGGCAAGCAATCCGTCGAGGGTCCCGAGCGCCTCGGCCAGCTCCTCGGGGGTGCGGTTGAAGGTGTGCCACCCCTGCCCGGCCCGGGCGGCCCGGCGGAGGGCGGCGGTCGACTCGCCCCCGACGTGGATCGGCGGCCCGGGCCGCTGGACCGGCTTCGGGAACATCTGGCACGGCTCGAGCGAGTAGTACTCCCCGACGAACGCCGAGGAGTCGTCCCGCCACAGAGTGGCCAGGACCTCGAGGTACTCGTCGGTCCGCCGACCCCGCTGTGCCCAGGGGACGTCGCAGGCCCGGAACTCCTCCTCGAGCCATCCCACACCCACGCCGAGGTCGACCCGGCCGCTCGAGAGCCAGTCGAGCGTCGCGACCTCCTTGGCCACGTAGACCGGATTGCGCTGGGGGAGGAGGAGCATGGCCGTACCCAGGCGCACCGTCTCGGTGCAGGCGGCCAGGTACGAAAGGGTCGTGAGAGGCTCGAGCAGGCCCGTCCCGGGCGGTACCGGGAGCCGGCCGTCGAGGGCGTAGGGGTAGCGCGAGGCGTACTCCTCGAAGAGGACGACGTGCTCGCCGACCCAGAGGGTCGAGATGCCCCGGGCCTCGACCTCCCGGCCGATGATCTCGAGCAGCTCGGGCGTGGCGAAGGGATTGGCGGTGGGCACCCAGAGGTCGACGCGCATGC
Organism: Acidimicrobiaceae bacterium; assembly: GCA_027314705.1. Lineage (GTDB taxonomy): Bacteria > Actinomycetota > Acidimicrobiia > Acidimicrobiales > RAAP-2 > Bog-756. Next base: position 12,951 of record DAHVAJ010000089.1, on the reverse strand, counting down.
CGACGGTTCTACCCGATGACACGGCGCCGTCGCCCGTCCGGGCGGCACCCGGCTTCGCCGTCAGGTCGGTGCGCCCGGTGCCACGAGCGGCCAGGGGCGCTCCCGTTCGGCCAGGCGGGCGAGGTCGAGGAGGAGCCGCTCCTCGTGGTGGCGGGCGATGACCTGGAGGCCGACCGGTCGCCCGTCGACGGTGCCGGCGGGGATCGAAACGGCCGGCAGTCCGGTGAGGTTGGCCGGAATGGTGAGGGCGCCGTGGTTGCCGATCGCCCGGTCGAAGCCGTAGGTGGCGACGAGGTCCACGTCGCCCACCACCGTGGCCATGGGGCCCTCCGCGGCGAAGGCCACGTCCGGATTGGTGGCGCAGAAGACCAGGTCGACCTGGTCGAAGAGGTCGGCCACCCTCTCGTTGAGGGCGATGCGGAACTGATCGGCCCGACCGGCCGTGTGGACGTCGAAGTGGCGGGTGGCCAGGTTCATGCCGATCTGGATCTCGGGCGTGAGGTCGTCTGCGCAGTCGGGGTAGCGGTCGCCGAGCTCGGCCACCAGGCCGACCAGGTTGGACAGGGCCCACTCGAAGCCGCCCTGGGGCAGGGCCACGGACGGGTCCACCCGCTTCAGACCGGCGGCGGCGACGAGCTGCTCGGCCGCTTCGGTGACCACGGTGGCCACCCGGGGCTCGACGACGGCCGTGCCCAGGTCGACGGCGACCACGGCCGTGCGGCCGGCGAGGTCCACGGACCCGAGGCCGGCCTCCCACCCTCCGATCCGGGGAAGGCTGAGCGTGTCGCGGGGGTCGAAGCCGTTGCAGACGTCGAACCAGCGGGCGACGTCGCGCACCGAGCGGGCCAGGCACCCGAGGGTCACGGTGAGGGGCGGCTGGAGGGTCTCCGGTCCCCGGGGGATGCGGCCGTAGGTGGCTTTGAGGCCGACCAGGCCGGTGAAGCCGGCCGGGATGCGGATCGACCCACCGCCGTCACCCCCGCTGGCCAGCGGCACGAGGCCGCCGGCCACCGCCGCCGCCGACCCCCCCGAGGAGCCGCCCGGGGTGCGGCCCGGGTCCCACGGATTGCGGGTCACCCCGTGCAGCTTGGTCGCCGTGAAGTTGATGCCGCCGAACTCCGAGGCCGTGGTCTGGCCCACGGGCACGGCCCCGGCCGCCCGGAGCCGGGTCACCTGGGTCGAGTCCCGCCCGGCCACCCGGTCGGCGAAGACCAGCGAGCCCTCGGTGAACGGCCAGCCGGCCACGGGCTCGAGCTCCTTGATGCCGACGGGAAGGCCCCCGAAGGGGAGGGTGACGTCGGCCGCCGCAGCAGCAGCCCGGGCCGCGTCGGCGTCGAGATGGCAGAAGGCGTTGAGTGACGAACCCTCGATGGCGGCCAGGGCGGTCTCCAGGGCCTCGGTGGGGTGCAGGGCGCCGGCGCGAAGGGCGTCGACCAGCGAGCAGGCGTCCCCGAGCCACGGTCCGTCGGTCACGTCCCGGGACCCTACCCCGCACCCGAATCCTGCGCCCGGGGCGGGCGGCCCAGGGCCGGGTGGCGCCGGTTCAGCGCTCGCTGTCGAGGTGGCGCATCTGCTCGGTGGCGTACCGGTCGCCGGCCGTCGCCCCCCTGGGCACGGCCGTCTCGACGGCGGCCAGGGCATCGGCGGAGAGGGTGAGGCGGGAGGCCCGGAGCACACCGTCGAGCTGGGCCCGGGTGCGGGCCCCGACGACGGGAACGACGTCGTCGCCCTGGTGGAGCACCCAGGCGATGGCCACCTCGGGCACCGTCGCCCCGAGCTCGTCGGCCACGGACCGGAGGGCCTCGACCAGGTCCAGGTTGTGCCCGAGGTTGGCGCCGACGAAGCGCGGGGCGCGGGCCCGGAAGTCGTCCGGGGCGAGGGCCCGGTCGGTGGAGTAGGTCCCCGAGAGCAGGCCCCTCGAGAGCACGGCGTAGGCGGTCACGGCGATGCCGAGTTCGCGGCAGACGGGGAGGATCTCCCGCTCGACGTCCCGGGAGAGGAGGGAGTACTCGATCTGGACGTCGGAGACGGGGTGGGTGGCGTGGGCCCGGCGGATGGTCTCGGCCCCGACCTCGGAGAGCCCGACGGCTCCGACCCAGCCGGCCTCGACCAGCTCGCCGACGGCCCCGACCGTCTCCTCGATGGGGACCTGTGGGTCGAGCCGGGCCGGCCGGTAGACGTCCACGTGGTCGGTGCCGAGGCGTTGGAGGGAGTAGGCGAGGAAGTTGCGCACGGCGACCGGCCGGGCGTCGAACCCGCCCCAGGACCCGTCGGGTCCCCGCAGGCCGCCGAATTTGACGCTCAGCTTCACGCCGTCCCGCCGGCCACCGGCCAGGGCCTCGGACAGGAGCAGCTCGTTGTGTCCCATGCCGTAGAAGTCGCCGGTGTCGAGCAGGGTGATGCCGGCCTCCACGGCGGCCCGCACGGTGGCGATGGCCTCGGTGCGATCGGTCGGCCCGTAGGCCGAGGACATACCCATGCAGCCGAGGCCCACGGCCGACACCGGACCGGCGACTCCCAACGCGCGCTGCTCCACGGCTCGCCTCCCGTGCCTCGGATCGCCGGTGCCTGTGCCGGTACCTGTGCCGGTGCCCACGGTATCTGGGCCGCCGGCCGGCCCCGGGCCGGGGTCGCCCGGGGGTGGGTGCGCGCCTAGCGTACGCCGCATGGACGACCACGAGCTGACCGCCGCCGACCGCCCGCAGACCCCGGGTGGCGGCGGCGTCCCGACCGCCGAGGCGGTGCCCACCCACCCCTTCACCCTGGCCGTCGACATCGGCGGCACCGGGCTCAAGGCCTCGGTGCTCGACGCCACCGGGGCCATGGTGGCCGACCGGGTCAAGGTCCCGACCCCGTACCCGATCCCTCCCGAGACCCTCGTCAGCTCGTTGCTGCGCCTCGTCGGACCGCTACCCGGGGCCGAGCGGGCCTCGGTGGGCTTTCCGGGCATGGTGCGCGAGGGCGTGGTGCTCTCCGCTCCCCACTTCTCGACGACCAAGGGGCCGGGCAGCCCCATCGACCCCCACCTCGAGCAGGCCTGGTCGCGCTTCGACCTGGCCGCCGCCCTGACCGGGGCCTTCGGCATCCCCACCAAGGCGGCCAACGACGCCGACGTCCAGGGGGCGGCCGTGGTCTCGGGGGAGGGCCTCGAGATGGTGATCACCCTCGGGACCGGCTTCGGCACCGCCATCTTCTACCAAGGTGAGCTCCTTCCCCATTTCGAGATCGCCCACCAGCCCTTCCGCAAGGGCGAGAGCTACGACGACCAGCTCGGGGAGGACACCCGCAAAGAGATCGGTCACGCCCGCTGGCACAAGCGGGTCCTGAAGGCCATCGACAACATGCGGTCCATGGTGTTCTTCGACCACCTCTATCTCGGCGGCGGGAACTCCCGCCGGGTGCCCCGCCACGAACTGCCCGACGACGTGACCGTGGTCGACAACACGGCCGGGATCCTCGGGGGCATCCGTCTGTGGGAGCCCGCCCGATCGGACGGCTCGGCCGGCGCCGTCCGGGGCTGACCCGAAGGGTCCGGGGCCGGTCCTCCCGGCCGTCGGTCAGTCGTGCCAGCGCCGCCAGCGGCGGTCGATCTCCTTCAGGTCGTGCCTCCACCCCTTGCGGCAGTCGGTGGCCGTCCGGCGTTGGACCTCGACCAGGGTGGCCGCCGGTGCGGCCAGGTCGGGGTGCTCGGCGGCCACGGCCTCGAGCCACTCGATCGAGAAGACGGCGTCGTGGAGGTCGCCCAGCTTGGTCTGGAGGCGCTCGGCGGCCTTGGCCGTCCGGCGGGCCGGCTTGCCTTCGACCAGCGCGGCCGTCTCGCATCCGTAGCGGAGGTCCTTCAGCCGGATGCGCAGGCCGTGGAGGTGGGCGTCGGTCGAGTGCTTGCGGGCCGTGCGGGCCGCCCCCCGGACGTCGCGCCAGGTGCGCTCCAGCATCCGGGGCAGGACCTCGGTGGCCGGTTTGGCCGCCTTGGCCTTGTAGGCCGGACCCTCCCACAGGACGAGCATCTGCTGGACGAGCTGGCGGCGGCGCGACCCCGCCCGCTCGGCGTCGACCTCGGCCAGGGCGGCGCGGCGCTGAGCGTCGACGACGGCCGTGAGCTCGGCCAGCTCGCCGTCCTCCAGGACCTCGGCACCCCGGCTGGCCAGCAGGTCGGCCAGGAGGTCGAGGTCACGGGAGTGCCCGAGGAGGTTGCCGTACCAGGCCAGCTCAGCCCGGAGCGAGGTCCCCCAGGCCGGAGCGAGCAGGAGGCGGTAGGTGCGGAGGTTGGAACGGATCCGCCGCATGGCCACCCGGCTCTGGTGGACGCGCTCGAGCGGCGTATCGCGGCGTTCGGTCCCGGCCAGCGGTTCGGCGAGCGACCGGGCCCAGAGGGGGAGGTCGCCCGGTGACTGGTCGAGAGCGCCCAGGGTCCCGCTGCGTAGGCCCTCGTCGGCCGCCTCGTCGCCGAGGTCGTTGAGGAGGAAGGTCCGAGCGGCCGTGGCCAGGACACGGTGGAGGACGAGCCCGGCCGAAGCCTCGTCCAAGTGGTCGTCCCCGGCCTCGAGGCGGGGTCGCCGCCCGGGAGCGTGCCCGGCTCCCGGGCTGGCCGACCCATCGAGGGTCGGAGCGCCGGACGCGTTGCCGGGGGATACGGCGCCCAGGTGCCCCGCGACCGGGGGCTCGGCAGCCGGTTCGGTGGTCGTCACCTCCTCCAGCCTACGGGCGACCCGGCCCCCTGTCACCGGCGCCGCCCCTCCGGGGCCGGCCACGGCGCGCCGCTAGCCTGGACCGGTGCGCGCCGTGACCACCGTCGATGGAGAGCTCGCCTGGCAGGAGCACCCCGACCCCGTCCCCGGGCGGGGCGAGGTGCTCGTCCGGGTGGCCGCCGCGGGGATCAACGCCGCCGATCTCCTGCAGCGCCGGGGCCGCTACCCCGCCCCACCCGGTGCCCCGGTCGACATACCCGGCCTCGAGTTCGCCGGAGCCGTCGTCGCCGGTGGGCCGGCCACCGGCCGGTTCGCCCCGGGCGACCGGGTGATGGCCGTGACCGGGGGTGGCGGCCAGGCCGAGCTGGCCGTGGTGCCCGAGGAATGGCTCCTTCCCGTGCCCGACGGGGTGACCTTCGAGTCGGCCGGCGGTTTTCCCGAGGCCTTCTCGACGGCCCAGGACGCCCTGTTCAGCCAGGCCCGGCTGGGCGCCGGCGAGCGGGTGCTCGTCACGGGGGCGGCCGGGGGCGTCGGCACGGCCGCCGTCCAGCTGGCCCGGGCCGCCGGGGCCCACGTGATCGCCTCGGTACGCGACCCGGACCGGCACCAGGCAGTGGCCGCCCTCGGAGCCGACGAGGTGATCGTCCCCGAGGCGGTCGGCGACCACGGCCCCTACGACGTCTCCCTCGAGCTGGTCGGGGCGCCCAGCCTCAACGAGGCCCTGGCCCACCTGGCCACCGGGGCCCGGGTGGTGGTCATCGGGGTGGGGGCCGGGGCCAGGCTCGAGCTCAACCTGCTCGCCCTCATGGGGAGCCGGGCCACGATCGGCGGTTCCACCCTCCGGTCCCGAAGCAGCGACGAGAAGGCGGCCGTGGCCCGGCTGGTCGAGGAGTTCGCCCTGACCCTCCTGGCCGACGGCCGGGTCACCGTGCCCGTGGCCGCCACCTTGCCGATGGCCGAGGCGACCGCCGCCTACGAGCGGTTCGCCGCCGGGGGCAAGCTGGGGAAGATCGTCCTCACCGCCGGATGAGCGGGTCCGCCGTTCCCCGGCCTGACGACTCCGGTCAGCGGGAGACGATGACCGACGAGCCGTGGCCGAAGAGGCCCTGGTTGGCGGTGACGCCCACCCGGGCGCCCTCCACCTGCCGGCCGCCGGCCTGCCCCCGGAGCTGCCAGACCAGTTCGCAGACCTGGGCGATGGCCTGGGCCGGGATGGCCTCGCCGAAGCACGAGAGGCCGCCGGAGGGATTGACCGGGACCCGGCCGCCGAGGGCGGTCTCGCCGTCGCGGAGCAGCTTCTCGGCCTCACCCACCTTGCACAGCCCGATGTCCTCGTACCAGTCGAGCTCGAGGGCGGAGGACAGGTCGTAGACCTCGGCCAGGTCGACGTCGTCGGGGTCGATGCCGGCTTCCTCGTAGGCAGCGAGCGCCACCGCGTGGCGGAACGTGGGACCCACCGAGGCGACGGCCGCCGCCGAGTCGGTCGAGAGGTCCGGCATCTCGAGGGTGGTCTGGGGGAAGCGAGGGGTGACCGTCGAGACGGCGTCGATGGTGACGCGCTGGGCGGTGCCGGCGTGGCGCCTGGCGAACTCGTTCGAACACAGCACCAGGGCGGCGCCACCGTCGGAGGTGGCGCAGATCTCGAGGAGGCGAAGAGGGTCGGCCACCATGGGGGAGGCGAGGACCTCTGCGACCGTCACCTCCTTCCGGTAGCGGGCGTTGGGATTGGCCAGGCCGTGGCGGGCGTTCTTCACCTTCACGGCGGCGAAGTCGTCCTCGGTGGCCCCGAAGAGCTCCATGCGACGACGGGCGTAGAGGCCGAAGTAGGTCGGGTTGGTGGCACCCACCAGGTGGAAGCGGAGCCAGTCCGGGTCGTCCCGGCGGTCGCCGCCGACGGGGGCGAAGAAGCCCTTGGGGGTGGTGTCGGCGCCGACCACCAGGGCCACGTCGACCAGGCCGGCGAGGATCTGGGCCCGGGCGCTGCCGATGGCCTGGGCACCCGAAGCGCAGGCCGCGTAGGAGGAGGAGACCCGGGCACCGGTCCACCCGAGCGCCTGGGCGAAGGTGGCCCCGGCCACGAAGCCGGGGTAGCCGTTGCGGATGGTGTCGGCCCCGGCCACGAACTGGACGTCCGTCCAGGCCAGTCCGGCCTCGGCCAGCGCGTCGCGGGACGCGGCCAGGCCGTACTCGACGAAGTTGCGACCCCACTTGCCCCAGGGGTGCATGCCCGCCCCGAGGACGCACACCTGGCGGCCGTCAGGCATCCTGCGCCCGCGTCGGGTCGGTGGTGCCGGTGGGCCGCCACTTCCAGACCACGTACTCGTGGTCGTCGTCCTCGTAGAGGGTGTCGAGCACGAGCTCGACCCCGGTGCCGACGGCCAGTTCGTCCACGCCCACACCGGGGACGACCTGGCCGAGGACGAGCATCTGCTCGGCGGCGAGGTGCACGGCGGCGATGGCGAAGGGCACGTAGGGGTCGGCGGCAACGTACGGCTTGGGCGGCTGGTAGCAGGCGTCGGTGTAGGACCAGACGGTGCCGGTGCGGCTCAGGGGAGTCTCGGCGAACTCGGTGCCCGTGCACGCCGGGTTGCGGCAGAACGAGGACTCCTTGGGAAAGGCGACGGTCCCGCAGGCCGTGCACCTGCTCCCGAGGAGGGCCGGTGCGGCGCCGTCGAGGGTGAACCACCCCTCGACGGCGGGGACGCGGGTCTTGGTCGTGGGCATGAAGGGATGCTACTTCCGGGTCAGCGCGGGGGCCCGAGGAGTCAGCCGGCCGGGGTGCCGCCGAGAGCGCCCCGGCCCCTGGCGTCGGCGATGCGCTCGTCGTCCCAGCCGAGGAGGTCCCGGAGCACCTCGTCGGTGTGCTGGCCGACGGTCGGGGCGTGGAACGGCGCGGGGAGCCGCTCGCCCACGAACTTGAGCGGGGTGGGGAGCTGTTCGGCGCCGAGCGCCGCCGTCGGGTACCAGGCGAAGCGGTCCTGGAACTGGGGATCCTCGGCGATCGTCTTCGGCGAGTTGACCGGGGCCACGGGGAAGTTCCTCGCCACCCCGAAGTCGATCCACTCAGTGGCGTCCTTGGTCCGGAAGAGGTCCCGGAGCTCGGCCCGGAGCTCGAGGTTTCCCCGGGCGTGGTCGGCGTATCTCGATCCGGGCCAGCGCTCGAAGAGCTCGGGGCGGCCGACCGCCTCGCAGAAGTTCCTCCAGAAGGACTGTTCGGAGGCCATGAACAAGACGTAGCGGCCGTCTCGCGCCTCGTAGACCTGGTAGCGGACACCCTCGACCATGCCGGCGGTGCCCGGCTCGCGGCGCTCGTAGTCGTCGGCCTTGTTGCCGGTGACCTCGGCCTCCGGTCGCTCGTAGGCCTTCCAGGTCTCGCTCCGGTACCAGTCCATGGCCGCGGCGGCATCGGACTGGGCGATCTCCAAGAAGGCGCCCTCGCCCGTCGTCTTGGCCCGGAGCACCGCAGCCAGGATGCCGAGGGCTCCGAAGAGGGGACCGGCGTGGATGCCCATCGATGCGTGTTCGGGCAGGTAGGCGAAGCCGTCCTCGTTGGTCTGGGGGGAGACGATGCCGGCCCAGGTGTCGAAGGCCACCCCGTGGGCGGGCAGGTCGCGGTAGGGGCCGGTCATCCCGTAGCCGGAGATGGTGCAGAAGACGATGTCCGGTTTGATCACCTTCAGGTCGTCGTAGCCCACGCCGCGCCGGGCGAGGCCCCCGGGGCGCATGGCCTCGACGACCACGTCGGCCGTCTGGACCAGCTCCTTCAGGATGGCCACGTCCTCGTCGTTGCGGAGGTCGATGACGACGGAGCGTTTCCCCCGGTTGACGTGGAGGTGCATCAGCGAGACGCCCTCGACGATGGGCCAGGTCATCTCCCGGATGTAGTCGCCGGCCGGTGGTTCGACCTTGATGACCTCGGCGCCGAGGTCGACGAGGGGCATGGTGATGGCGGCCGGCCCGAGGGCCGAGCACTCGATGATCCGGATGCCGTGGAGGGGAGCGTCGGCGGGCATGGCCGGAGAGTGTATCTGACGCTCCGTCAGATGGCCTCCGGCGTCCGGGTCGGGAGGACGTTGGACGGCGCGAGGCCCCCGGCCTCACGCCCCCCGCAACGAGGCGGCGTCGAACGCCGGTGCCGGATCGTCGAGGGGGAGGACCGCCGTGGCCCCGAGGTCGCGGTGGCCGCCGTCGCGCAGACGGACCACGGTGCCGTAGGCGGTGAAGCCGACGGCGTGGTGGGCGAAGGTCATCGGTCCCTCGGTGACCTTCACCTCGACCACACCGGTGCCGTGCAGGGTCATGGCCGCACGCTGCATGCGCTCCATGGCCGTCTCACGGGCCGCGTACATGGCCTCGGTGAAGTTGGTGAGCTCGACGTTCTGCCCGGACTGCTGCATGGCCGCGGTCATCGAGCGGCGGGGGGCGTAGACGAAGCTCGACCCGGCGGCCAGGCCCAGGGGAGCCCAGCCCGCCGCGTGGAGCAGGGCGAAGTCGCGACCCGAGAGGTCGGAGGCGAAGACCGGGTCGGCGCCGAGGCTCGTCGCTCCGACGGGACGCACGGCGGTGCCGACCAGTGACACCGCGACCTGGTGCCGCAGGATCTCCCACTCGACATGGACACCGACCACGCCGTGGCCCCCGGCGTGGGTGCACTGCTGGTGGAGCCGCTCGGTGGCCAGGGCGAAGGAATGGGCGTGGGCGGCCGAGGCGTAGGCGATCTCTCCCTGGCCCCAGTTCCAGACCCCCATCGGGACGGAGTGGATGGAGACGCCGGTGACCAGCTGGACCGGCTCCCAGCCGATCGAGTGGAGGACGAGCTCCTCGTCGATCGAGAGGTCGGAGGTCGTCCGAGCGGTGTCGGTGGGGGCCGGTCGGGCCAGGGCCGCAGCCGCGGCCCGCATCTCGACGGCCGGGTCCGGCCCGGCGCCCGGGTCCGGCCCGGCGGCGGCCCGGGCTCCGGCGGGGTCGACCGTCCCACTCACAGGAGGCGCACCGTGGGCCGGGGGGCGGGCATCGGGTCGAACGCCTTGAACCGGCGCACGCGATTGCCGCGGAGGGTGCAGCCGAACTCGACGTCGCCCTCGCCCAGCTCGCGTTGGCTGGTCTCCATGTCGGCTCCGTGCAGCGAGTCGTGACCGAGCTGGCCGAGGATCCGCCGGCGGGCCACCTCACGCGCGGCCAGTTCGGCGTTGACCGTCTGCTCGATCTCGGCCCCGGGTGTCGTCCCTCCGTACATCGAGCTGGTCCCCTCGGTCAGGTATTGGGTGACGCAGTTGGCCCAGACCCGCACCGAGGCGACGGCCACGGCGATGGCGACCGGGGCAAACCCGGCCTCGATCAGCTTGGCCAGGCGCTGGCCGGCCAGGTAGGTGGTCCAGGGTCGTCCGTCGGCCGGCGGATCGCCGTCGACGACCCGCACCGCGGTGCCCTGAACCCGGAACTCGCGCACGCCGGTGTCGCTCAGCGGCTGCTCGGTGTCGAGCACCCCGACCACGCCGTGCGCCCCGAGGGCGGCCGCCTCCTCCACCAGGCGGCCGTAGGCGGTGGTGAAGCCCTCGGTCCAGGCCTCTTCGACCCAGGTCTGCTCGTAGTTCTGGCCCCAGGCCCGGTGCTCGGCCGACACGAACCCGTGGGGGCACTGCCACGTCTCGGCGTACCCGCGGGGGGTTCCGCCGAACTGTGGCCCGTAACCGCCCATGGTCATGCCCATGCCGTACCACTGCCACTGCATGACGCAGTAGCCCTGGACGAAGCCGACCGGCTCGAGCCCCATCTGCAGGCAGGCAGCGAAGTCGGGGACGGTGAGGCCCGAAGTGAAGGCGCCGCCGGCGAGGCGGCGGTCCGCCGCTTCGGGCAGGTCGCCCGGGGGGTCGGCCGGCACGTCGGTCATCAGTTGTCGAGCGAGATGATGGTCGTCGGCTTGGGCAGGGTGACCGGATCGCCGGTCTTCACCACGGCGGTGCCGAGCGAGAGGAACTCGATGGTGTGGCTGCCCCACTGGTGGGACTTCTCCTCGAGGCGGACGCCGACGATGCCGGAGGCGCCGAGCCGGTTGGCCTCGTCCTGCATGCGGGTCATGGCCAGCTCGCGGGCCTCGTAGAGGGCCTGGGTGAAGTTGGGCAGCTCCACGTTCTGGCCGGTGGACCCGAGGGTCTGGCCGAGGCCGCGGTGGGCGATGTGGTACACGCACGTGCCCATGACCAGGCCCTGGGGGATGTGGCCGGTCTGCATGAGCGTCCAGAAGTCCTGGCCGGAGAGGTCGGAGGTGAACGGCTTGCCCAGAGCGTTGCGGTGGGAGGCACCGCTCTCGGCCTTGACGGCGGTGCCGACGGCGATGAACTCGGCGGCGTCCTTGCCCCACTCGTAGTAATTGACGTCGAGCCGCACGCCCACCACGCCGTCGGCACCGAGCTCCGCCGCCTCCTCCTCCATGCGGGTCATGGCCAGTTCGCGGGCGTTGTACATGGCCTCGGTCAGCTTGGTGAGCTCCTGGCTCTGGCCCCACTTCCGGGTCTGGATGCCCGTGTGATAGATCGACGAGCCCATCACGAAGCCGACCGGGTGGAAGCCGACCTCCTTGATGAGGAGGAACTCGTTGACCGACAGGTCAGAGGTGAAGAGGCCCTGCTCGAGCTCCTCGAGTCGTCGGCTGGCTCCTTCGGGCAGGTCCTCGGGTGTCTCCTGGGGCGGGTCGCTCATGCGCTTCCTCCTATGACGATGTTCTCGAGGGCCTGACGGACCACCTGGCTGTGTGCCGCCTCGGCCTGGAGGGCGCTGAGGAGGCGGGCCAGCCAGGCGTCCAGGTCGACCTTCTCGCTGCGGATGCGGATGCCGCCCGACGAGTGCCCGACGGCACAACGCACGACCGTGTCGTCCACCTCGGCGTCGAACTCGTCGTCGCCGAGGGTGATCCTGAGGTTCCGGATCTGGTCCGACCGGCGGAACCTCCCGCCGGACCGCTGCACCTCGAGCCGTGCCCCCAGGGCGTCGGCGAGCTGGTCGACCAGGGCCTTGACCAGGATGCGCACGTCCGATCCGTCGGCCCGCAGGGATGCCGCCGCCAGCTCGAGATCGAACCCGTCGTCCGTGACGCCCACGTCCGGCACCTTACCGGTGGCGGTCGGCGGGAACCGGGCGGGACAGGTGGTCGACCCGGCCGGGGCGGTACGGGTGGCCGGCGTCGACAGGTCGGGACGGGGTCGGGCCTGGCCGGTGGACGGGTCCGGGGGCCGGGGCCGGGCGCCGCCCCGGCGTCCCCGAGGAGCGCCGGCGGCCCCGTCCGATAGAGTGGATAGCCGCTGCAGTGCCGGTGCGGAGTGTTCGCCAGTCGGCGGAGGCCGCACGTCCCGGGTGCCGTGGTGACCAGCGCTCGTAGCTCAACGGACTAGAGCATCTGACTACGGATCAGAAGGTTGCAGGTTCGAATCCTGCCGAGCGCGCCAGAAAAGTCCAGTTTAGAGGTCTTTCAAGGGAAGGTGCTTGACCGACAAATTGCTCCGTGAGAACCTCATGAGAACCAAACGGTTCTCGTGGAGGTCGCAGTGCCCACCAACCCAGAAGGCGTTTACCCCGATGGCAGGGGCGGCTGGTACCTGAAGGTCAACATCGGTCGGGACCCGATCAGCGGGCGCCGAGAGCAGCTGACCAGGCGGGGATTCGCTACGGCATCTGCTGCCGGCAGGGCTCGTCGAGAGCTGCTTGGGAAGGTCGACCGGGGCGAGCTCAAGCCGATTGCCGGCGGGATGCTGATCGACGAGCTCCTGGACCTCTATCTTGACGGCCTTGACGCAGATGGGCGGCTGTCGGAGAAGACCCGCTTCGACTACCGACACTCGGCCGACGACTACGTCAGGCCCCACCTGGGCAAGAAGCGGGTGCGGGACGTCACACCGGAGGTGATCCTGGCCTGGCAAAGGAAGCTCAGCAAGGATGGGGGAACCAAGCGCAAGGTCGGCGAGGACGGCAAAATGAGACCCGGAAAGGGCCTTTCGCCCAACACCGTCCGCCTTGCCCGCGCCCCGCTGTCGGGAGCACTCAAGCTGGCGGTGAGTCTCGGTTTGGTGGCCGCCAATCCAACCGCTCAAGTACCACGACCTCGACCGAATCGCTCGATACCCAAGCACTGGACACCCGAGCAGGCCCGCGAGTTTCTGGGGCTGATGGAAGAGAACCGGACCTGGCCCATCTGGGCATTTCTGCTGGGGTCGGGGCTCCGCATCGGCGAACTGGTGTGGCTGCGCTGGCCCAATTTGGACCTTGACCA
>DAHVAJ010000085.1 GCA_027314705.1 Acidimicrobiaceae bacterium | reverse complement strand
CTGGTCGTGTCCGCAGGACAGCTCGGCGACCCGGTCGCCGACCCCGTCGAGGTGATAGCCGGTGATCGCTCGCTCCACGCCCAGAGCGTACCGAGCGGCCCCGCCCCACGGTCCTCCGTCGCCCGACGCCTCGGCGCTCGGCACCGCCGGACGGTGGGCCGGGCCGACCCTGTGCAGGGTCAGGACCCGTTCGACCCGGTGCTCTCCTTCGAGCAGCTTCCGGCGGGCGTCGAGGAGACCGAACGGGGTGAGGAGCCCGACCAGGTGCGTCGCACCGGACCGGAAGACCACCGGGAGGGCCCCGATGCCGAGCGCCGCCATCCGGTCGGCGCCCGATCGCCGGCGTCGTGGTGACGTCGCCCGCCGACCGTCGGGCCGTGGCCCGGGGTCGCTGGTCCGATCCGACCGTCGCACCGTCGGGTCCGTCGACCCTGGCGTCGGTCCCACCCACCGGCACCTCGTCGACCCGGTCCGCTCGGGGTTCGGACGCCGGCACCTCCCTCGCCGCGGCCGCCCCCGGGCGGGCGGTTCGACCCACCTCGGGGACGGGATCGTCCACGCCCGCCCGGCTCCGGTGGGGGTCGAGCGGGCACTCCGGGGGCACCGGGCCGGCGACGTGGTGAACGACCGGGCGAAGAGCATCGTGGCACGATGATCTCGTGGCGAGAGTGACCCTGCCCGACGAGGTCTACGCCCGCCTGCTCTCGCTGCGCACCGGCCTGCGCCACGTCGAGCGGTGGAGCGCACAGCAGGCGCGGGCCGCCGGCCTCACCCCGGCCCAGCACCAGTTGCTCCTGGCCGTGCGGGGCCACGGCGACCCCCGGGGCCCGACGATCGGGGAGGTGGCCGACTACCTGCTGCTGCGTCACCACAGCGTCGTCGGTCTGGTCGACCGGGCCGATGCCGCCGGTCTGGTCACCCGCACCCGCGACGCCGACGACCACCGCGTCGTCCGACTGCACCTGACCTCGGTCGGCGCCGAACGTCTCGAGGCCCTCTCGACGCTGCACCTCGAGGAGCTCGCCCGTCTCGCGCCTCAGCTGCCCGGGCCGTGGGACGGTCTCGCCCCGGTCCAGCGGCCCCACCGCCTTCCCGGGTCGCCCCCGCCGCACGACCGGACGGCGCCGGCCGCTCCGGTGACGGTGGGCATCGCCCGCGTCTACGACCGGGTCGGTGCTGGCCCGGTCCACCGGGTCCTGGTGGACCGGCTCTGGCCGAGGGGGCTCTCCAAGGCGGAGGCACCCTTCGACGCCTGGGCCAAGGACGTCGCGCCCAGCCCGGCGTTGCGCACGTGGTTCGGCCACGTCGGTGAGCGCTTCGACGAGTTCGCCCGGCGCTATCGCGACGAGCTGGGTGCGGCGCCGGCCTCCGAAGCCCTCCAGGCGCTGCGACAGCAGGCCGCCGAGGCGGACACGGTGCTCCTCACCGCGGCGAAGGACCTCGACCACTCCGGGGCGGCCGTCCTCCAGGACGTGCTCGGCGGGGCCTGAGCCGCACCCGACCGTGGGCCTCCCGGTGCCCGGGCCGTCGGCGGCCGCTACCCGGTCGTCCCGAGCCCGGCCCAGGCCGGGTCGGTGCGGCCGGTCGAATAGGCCGACCGGAGGTTCTCCAGCCAGGCCAGGCTGTCGGGGAGGCCGCCGGGCCGGTTCCGGGCCAGCCACAGCCGCCGGTAGCGGTCGACGAGGGCGTCGAGCTCGCGGGCCAGCCCGGCGCGCGCCGGGGCCGGCACCGACTCGATGCGGCCGTCCACGAGGAGGCGGGCCCGGGCGTCGCGCACGAGGAGGCCGACCAGGTCGGCGCCGAAGACCGTCTCGTCCACGAGGAGGCTGCCGTCGGCCCGCTCCGGCCGGGCCCCGAGGGCCGAGCGGCGGGCCTCGTCGAGGCAGCCGGTCACGCCGTCGAGCTCGTCGGCGGTCAGTCCGGCGGTGAGGCTCCGGCCCACCGGCAGCTGGGGGTAGTAGAGGTTGGACGTCAGGGCCGACAGGTTGGGGAACTGCGGGGTGACCAGGCGGTGCGCGTCGCCGAGGGCCAGGACCGCCTCGGCCAGCCGCCCGGTCGGGTCGGCGAAGACGTGGGTGCTGAGGGCCGCCGCCAGGTCGAGGTCGGCGTTGGTCTCGAGGCACCACGACACGGCGGCCCCGTAGGCGAGGGCCGGCTCGCTGACCACGGCCTGCTGGAGGTGGCCCTGGTCCCCCCAGTCGGTGTTGAGGTAGCCGGCGGCCCCGTGGGCCCGCCCGGCGGCAGCCGCCCGGCGGCACGTGGCCCGGGCGTTGGTGGCCCGTCCCACGATGCTCAGCCAGCTCGAGGTGCCCGGAGCCACCCAGAAGGGCACCCCGGCCCCGGCCAGGTCGGCGCAGCGCTCGTCGAAGGGGTGCCCCTCGTCGTAGCCCCACTCGCAGACGGTCACCCCGTCGGGCAGCCGGCGGAGCAGGTCGGGTCGTCCCGACACCATGTCGCCCCACACGAGCATCTCGCGTCCGTCGAGCTCGGGCAGCGACCGGAGCGTGGCCACCCACCCGATGAACTCGTCGACCCTTCCGGCCAGCTCCCACGCCTCGTCCAGGCCCACGTGGACCCGGCGGCTGGTGAACAGGGCCAGAAGCTCGGCCAGGAGCTCGCGCACCAGGGCCAGCGATCCGGGGTTGGCCGGATCGAGGGTCATGGGCGGGCGGGAGATCCCGTAGGGGTCGACGAAGCCCCCGGGGGCGAGGGCCAGGGCGCGGTAGCGGTCGTGGACCAGCCACCGGTTCATGTGGCCCAGGCAGTTCTGGTTGGGGACCAGCTCCACGTGGCGCCGGCGGCAGAACGCATCGAGCTCGACGATCTGCTCGGCCGTGAACGGGCTGGCCGAGGCGTGGACGTCCGGATGGGCGCGGTAGGCGAAGGTGTGCTCGAGGTAGAGCTGGACCTGGTTGACCTTGCAGGCGGCCAGGCGGTCGACGAGGGCGCACAGCGTGGCCATGGTGGGCACCTTGTCGCGGGAGACGTCGAGCATCACGGCGCGGACGGCGAGGTCGGGATGGTCGCGGACCGTCCCGGCCGGCAGCGCACCGTCGTGGACCCGGGCCAGCTGGGCCAGGGTGGTCCGCCCGTAGAAGAGCCCGGCCGGATCGGCGCCGGCGAGCTCCACCCCGTGCTCGGCGATGCGCAGGACGTACCCCTGGGGCGGCAGGGCGCCGTCGATCCGCTCCCGCGGGGCCCGGGCGGCCACCCGCGCGCCGGTGAGCTCGAGCGAGCGGGGGACGGGGAGCAGGTTCACCGGAGGGTCTTCCGGTAGACGAAGTAGACGTCGCCCACGGCCGCGCCCACGGCGGCGTAGGGCACGACCGGCCCCACCCAGGTCACGGCGGTCGCGTCCCGGCCCCGGCGCCGGAGCTCGTGGAGGGCGCCGACCAGCACGGCCCGGCCCCGACCCCGGCCCAGGAGGTCCGGGCGCACGGCGACGGGTCCGAGCCGGCCGCGACGGTTGACCTCGAAGGCGCAGAACGCCGTCACCTCCCCGGCACCGGCCCCCTGGCGGGCCAGGACGAGGTTGCCCTTGTCGCAGGCCCGCAGGACCTCGGCCCGCCAGTTCGGCCAGTGGGCGGCGGTCCAGGCGTCGAGCTCGTCGCGGTCGGCGGCGGTGGCCAGGGACCAGCCGCCCGGGTCGGCCGGGAGCCGGGCCAGGTCGACGTCCATGTCGAAGTTGGTCTCGACCCGGGCGTAGTGCCGACGCTCGAGCAGGCAGAGGAGACCGGTCTCGGTGCTCGGGACCCCCGGCCACAGGTAGTAGGGGGCGTCGGCTCCCGTGGTGAGGGCGGTGTGGCCGCCGTCGCGCGCCCGGTCCTCGGCCGCCTCGAGGAGCGCGTGCCCGAGCCCTCGGCCCCGGGCCGACGGGTCGACGACCAGGAGGCGGACGTGGGCCCCGTCCTCGCACGCCACCGTGGCCACCACCCCGGTCGCCGGGTCGCCGAGGACGGTGGCCGGCTGGTCGGCGGCGAACAGCGCCCCCTCGAGCTCGTCCCGGGAGGGCGGGTCGGCGACGGCCCGGCCGCAGAGGGCGGCCACGGCGTCGAGCGCTCGGCGCCCGAGCGGCGCGGGACCGGTCACGGCCGGTTCAGGGGGGAGGGCAGGGTGGCGAGCAGGGCGAGCTGGGCCCGGGCCCGTTCGAGGTTGTGGCCCGGGCGCGTCGTCCGGAAGTAGACGTCGCCGGCCAGCCAGTCGGAGAGGAAGCGCACGGCCTGCTCGTAGGTGGCGACAGCCCCGGCGGCCGTCACGGCCTCGACCTCGGCGGGGGTGAGCACGCCCGCCGGGACGGCGGCCCGGTAGCCGGAGACGACGGCGTCGTACAGTGCCGGGTCGACCGTCACCTCGGCCGGGTCGCTGGCGTCCTCGGCCGCCGTGGTGGCCGCCGTGCGCAGCAGGTCGCCGAGGTCCCAGAACCAGGGACCGGGCATGACCGTGTCCAGGTCGACCAGGCACACGGCCTCGCCCCGGCGGAAGAGCACGTTGTCCAGCTTGGCGTCGAAATGGGCGGTGCGCACGGGGACCCGGTCGGCCAGGTCCCCGGCCACCCCCACCAGGGGAGCGGCCTCCCGGACGCGGGCGATCTCGTCGGCCGCACCGCGTGCCCGACCGTACCGGTCGGCGGCGAGCTCGACCTCCAGGGCGGCGAGTCGCCTCCGGAGGTCGTGGAAGCGGGGGAGGGGAACGGCCAGCCGGGACGGATCGAGGTCGGCCACGCCGGCGTGGAAGCGGCCGAGCAGGGCGCCGGCCGACCGGGCCGCGGCGGCGTCGAGGCCGGTGCAGGGTCCGGCGTCGGGCACCCGCCGCCAGGCCCGCCACCGGTCGTCCCCGTCCTCGACCAGCCACCGCCCGTCGGCGGCGGGCACCGGCTCGGGGACGAGCCCCGTGCCGAGGTGCCGGTGGACGGCGAGGCTGTTGGCGGTCATCCCCCCGAGGTCGGTGAAGACGCCCCGGTTGAGCCGCTGGAGCACGTACTCGCCCGCCGGGTGGGTGACGAGGAAGGAGTCGTTGATGTGCCCGCCGGCGATCGGCGTGATGCCCGCGCCCGGCCACCCGAAGC
This sequence comes from Acidimicrobiaceae bacterium, assembly GCA_027314705.1. Taxonomy (GTDB): domain Bacteria; phylum Actinomycetota; class Acidimicrobiia; order Acidimicrobiales; family RAAP-2; genus Bog-756. Next base: position 1,154 of record DAHVAJ010000085.1, on the reverse strand, counting down.
GGGCGGCGGCCCCCGCCGCCCCGGTCATGCCGGCCGTGGGCCGGGTCGGCAGTGCCACAGGCGTCGGGCGGACATCGGCGACCTCTCGTCGGCGGGACCGCCGCCGGTGCCGACGGTCCGGCGGCCGGTTGCGGTGGACGACCGCTCAGCGTACCGCTGCGGTCCGGGGGCGCCAGGACGCGGACGGCCACCGGAGAGGGCCGGCGGTCGCCGTGTTGCCTCGGCCGCCCCGGCGGTCCCGGGGGGTCTCCCTCCGCGGTCCGGACGACCCGGGAGCCGGCCCTCAGAGGGCGCTGATGCCGTTCCCCACGAGGACCCCGGCGAAGACGAGGTACACGACGGCCATCACCACGTCGTGGTTGCGCTCCAGCCAGCCCCGCCACTCTCCGAGCACCGCGGTGGAGCGGTCGCCGAGGACGAGGGCGGCGACGAGCGGCGCGGCCACGCCGACGGAGGCGAGGGCCGTGTAGACCGCCGTCACCACGGCCGCCTGGCCCGCGCTGAGGTGGGCGGCCCCGACGACCAGGGAGGCGGCTGCGGCCATGGCCAGGTTCTTCGGGTTGAGCGCCCCGACGGCCACCCCGGTCCCGGCCGCCTTCACCGGGCCGAACCCGGTAATCCCGTTCATCCACGACGGTAGGCCGGCGCCGGCTCCGGTGCGCCGGCGGGCGCGGAGCTTGGCCACGCCGGCGGCCAGGAGGGCCGCCCCGAGCACGATGCGCACCAGCGCGGCGGCCCGGGACGGGCCCGACGACGAGAGGTCCGCCGCTCCGGCGAGGGCGTCGAAGGCCACCAGCACGGCTCCCACCCCCACCACGAAGCCGGCGAGGTAGGCACCGGCGGCGGCGAGGGCCCTCGGCGCGAAGAGGAGGAGGATGGCGGCCACGATGTTGAGGGGCGAGACGGCCACGACGATGGCGAACGGCAGCACGCCGCCGATGGCCTGGTGCACGTCCGTCGCCCCGGCCCGCTCAGGCGGTGACGTCGCCGGGGCCGGCCGGGACGTCGACGGCGTGCTCCCGGAGGACCTCCAGGGGGACGATCTCGAGGGCCCGCTCGTGGGTGGCGGCCAGGACGACGAAGGCCGCCGCCCCGTCGTGGTGGGCCCGGAGCCAGTTGGCCGCCGTCACGCACCACCGGTCGCCGGGCACCAG
>DAHVAJ010000083.1 GCA_027314705.1 Acidimicrobiaceae bacterium | reverse complement strand
GGCGCCGGCGGCCGAGCCGGACCCGGCCGGCCGGCCGGTCGAGCCGGGTCGGCGGTGGCCCCGGGCCGCCCCCTGGACGGTGGCCGTCCCGGCCGCGGCGGCGGTGGTGCTGGCCGGCGTGGCCCTCACCTCCGCCCCGCTCGGCGTGTCGGTCCTCGGGGTCTCGACCTCCGACGGCGCCCAGACCCTCGACGCCGTGACCGTGGCCGTCCACAACGGCTCGTCCGGACCGCTCGCCCCCCGCTTCATGGTGGCCAGCGGCGCCGGCCACCCCGACGGGTTCTGGCCGACCACGGTGCGCAGCGGGACCTTCCCGGTCGGGCCGGGGGCCACCACCGTGCTGGTCCTCCACGCCCCGCGCCCCACCGGGGCCCCGGCCCGGGGCGCCTCCTGGCTGGTGCAGGCCTACACCACGACGCCGGCCGCCCTCAGTACGTCGCCCCTCCTGCGCTGGTCGCTCGGTCCGCCGGCGCAGTGACGGCCGGCGCAGTGACGGCCGCCCCCGGCCGCCCGGCGGCCGGTCCCCGCCGGCGCACGGTCAGGAGCACGGCCACCCCGGCCAGGAAGACGACGCAGAGGAGGGTGAAGGAGTTGCCCAACAGGAGCTGCCAGCCGTGCTCGTGGAGCTCGACGTCGTGGCCGTTGGGCACGTGCCACAGGGGCGCCCACCAGAGCACCACCGAGGCGGCCCCGGCCCACAGGCGCCCGCCGGCCGGCCGGTCCGGGCCCCAGAGCAGCCACACCAGGACGGGGACGGCCCAGACGAAGTGGTGGGCCCACGAGATGGGGGAGGCGAGCAGCCCGGTGGTGGCGGCCACCAGGAGGCCGAGGAAGGCCGACGAGTCGCGCCAGGCCCACCGGGCCAGGGCCAGGCCGCCCACCAGCACGACCCCGGCCGCCGCGCTGGTCACGACGGTCGAGAGGTGCTGGTGGGCGAGCCGGTCGAGGGCGCCCCGGAGGCTCTGGTTGGAGATGAAGGCCGGGTCGCCCACCCGGCGGGCGTCGGTGGCGAAGCGGGTCCAGTACGACCACGACTGGGCCGGGTCCAAGGCGGCGGCCACGAGGGTCAACCCGGCGAAGGCGGCGAGCGCCGTCCAGGCGGCCCGGACCTGACGGGTGAGGAAGAGGTAGGGGACGAACACCAGGGGCACGAGCTTGACGGCGCAGGCCACGCCGACGAGCACGCCCCGGGGAAGGGCACGGCGGCCGAGGCGTACGGTCATGGTGAGGTCGGCCAGGACGAGGGCGGCCAGCACCAGGTTGACCTGGCCGAAGAAGAAGGTGAGGGAGACCGGCTCGAGCAGGGTGGCCGGACCGGCCAGGGCGCAGGCGCCGAGGACCAGGGTGCGTCGCGGCCGACCGGGGAGGACGGCGCGCAGCGAAAGGTAGCACACCGCCACCAGGGCGGCGGCGTTGACGGCCGCCCACACCAGGGCGGCGGCCGAGAAGGGGAGGGGGGCGAGGGGGGCGAAGCCCACAGCGGCGAGCGGCGGGTAGGTGAAGGGCAGGTAGGGGGCCTCGGGCAGCGAGACCTGGTAGAGCCGACCGTCGACCAGATGGTGGGCGCCGAGCACGTAGACCTGGAAGTCGAGCTGGACGTGGTGCCAGGTGGGCTGCCAGGCCCGTTCGAGGAGCCAGGCCAACGAGGCCACGGCGGCGGCCGGCAGGAGCCAGGTCGGGAGGCGCCGCGCGCCGCCGGCCGACCCGTGCCCGCCGGCCGGGGCCGGGACGGCCACGGGCTCTGCGGGCGCGGTCATCGCCAGGAGTCTAGGACCGGGCCGGGGCGGATCCCCGGCGAGAAATGGGCCAGTTTGACCTGGCCGTTACTTTTCTGCACCCGTCAGTAGTTGGCCATGACGTCGATGACCATGCCTTGAACGGGTCCTGTCGGCGGGTTGGAAAAGCTCACCGGAGCGCTCCAACTCGTGGTCTGCCCAGGCAGCACGTTGGTTACCTGAGCATTGCCGTCTCCGAGTTCGAATGATCCGCTGTCGTCGCTGACGCTGATGATGTAGCTGTTCGTGACGGAGCCGTCGTTCGTGATCGTGCCGCTGACGGCGCTGTCAGTACAGCCGGTGATCACGGTGTTTGCATTCGCTTCCGGTTGGTTCGGTTGTCTGGTGGTCGGGGCTGGCTTTGTTGTTGTCGTGGGCTTCGGAGCGGTTGTCGTCGTCGATGGTCGCACCGTCGTCGTAGTTGGCACCGCACTTGGTGACGAGCCGCATGCAACTCCCAGGAGAGCGACGGCCCCGATTCCGACGGCGGTGCTCCACTTTCGTGACATCATGGTTTGAACCACCCAACGCGCGGATGGCGCTGGACAATGGACGTCAACTAGGGCAGATCACCTGTCCGCCACCAGGCAATATTGTTGGCCTCCAGCGGGCAGATTCGTGACCTCCTCTGGGCAGGATCTCATGGCCGCAGACATCGCGCCCGAGACAGGAGACGTCGATGCCTCCCACAACGGGTACCGAGTCCTTGCAGCCGACCGCCCAGACAAGGTGCACGATCCGCAGTGTGGCACAGGGTGGTTCGGGCTGGTCAACGCTACTGTCCCTGGTGAAACTCGCCCACTTCCCTGCGGCGGGGCTGGACCCGGCGGACCCGCAACGCCCTTGAGCCGGGCGCGGTGCCGCGGGGCAGCCCGGGGGTCGACCACCTCCGGGCTCTGCCGCCGGTGCTCGCACCGGCGAAGGTTTCCGTCACGGGGTTCAGGTCGGGTGGGCCGATCCCATGGGCCGGGCGGCCACAGTCAGCGAGCACGGTCCGCGGCAAGCCGACTCCGCAAGGTGATTTCGGTGGACGCCTCCAGCGCCGGTCGGGTAGAAAAGCGGCGCCTCGGCGGAGGGAGAACCGCCGGTAGGTGTGGGGAGGCGGAACATGGGCCGGCTGTCCGAGCGCAGGGGTAGACCCTCGTGATGGTACGCCGGTCGCAGACGGACCGGGTGCTGTCCCCGAGGACGCCGATGGTCACCGCCGTCGTCGCGGTGGTGGCGCTCGCCGCGACGGTCGTTCCCGCCGGGGTGGCCGCTGCCACCACGGGCGCGCCCGGGGCCCCCGGCACGGTCGACGCCCTCGCCCTCGAGGGTTCGGCCACCCTCACCTGGCAGGCGCCGGCGTCGGCCGGCACCTCGGCCGTCACCTCCTACGTGGTCACCACCACCCCGGCCGGGAGCGGCGGGTCCACCCTGACCGTGCCGGGCACCTCGCTCACCACGACGGTCGGCGGGCTCACTGACGGGACGAGCTACGCCTTCACCGTGGCCGCAGTCAACGCTGCAGGGACGGGGCCTGCGACGTCGTCGAACGCGGTCACCCCCTCCCATCCCGGTGGCCAGTACGTGCCCCTTGCCCCCTACCGGGTCTGCGACACCCGCCCCGTGGCGGTGGGCCTGGGCGCGCCCGACTCCTGCACGGGGAAGACCCTCGGGCCGGGCGCGACCCTCACCGTCCCGGTGGCGGGCACTGACCCGGCCGGGTCGACCACCGGCGGGGTGCCCTCGAGCGGAGTGAGCGCGGTGGTGGTGAACGTGACCGTCACTAACACCACGGCCCCGAGCTACCTGACCGTCTACCCGGCCGGCGCCGGCCGGCCCACCGCCTCCAGCATCAACTGGGTGGCTGGCAAGACGGTGCCCAACCTGGTCCAGGTGGCCCTCGGTACCGGGGGGGCGCTCGACGTTTACAACGCCCAGGGGGCGACCGACGTGGTCATCGACGTCGAGGGCTTCGTGGCCGCCTCGCCGGCCTCCACAAGCGGCCTCTTCCATGCCCTTTCCCCCTACCGGGTCTGCGACACCCGCCCGGTAGCGGAGAGCCTGGGCGCGCCCGACCCCTGCACGGGGAAGACCCTCGGGGCGGCCGGGACCCTGGCGATCCCGGTGGCGGGCACCGACCCACCCGGGACGACCACCGGTGGGGTGCCGGCGAGCGGGGTGGCGGCCGTCGTGGTGAACGTGACCGTCACCAACACCACCGCTCCGGGCTACTTGACGGTCTGGCCGGCCGGCACGACCATGCCGCTCGCCTCCAACCTCAACTGGGCGGCGGGCCAGACGGTGCCCAACCGGGTGGAGGTCCCCGTCGGGACCGGCGGCACCATCGACGTCTACAACGCGGCCGGCTCGGCCGACGTGGTGGTCGACGTCACCGGCTACTACTCGGACGCCTCGTCGACCGCCCCGGGTTCCTACTTCTCCGGCTTCACCCCGGCCCGGATCTGCGACACCCGGGCGGCCAACCCCTCGGGCCTCGCCGGGGGGGCCGCCCAGTGCACGGGCCAGACCCTCGGGGCGGGCGGGACGCTGGCCGTCCAGGTGGCCGGGGTGGGCGGGGTGCCCCCCGAGTCGACCACCACCCCGGCGACGGCCGCCGTCGTGAACGTGACCGTCACCAACACCACCGCCCCCGGCTACCTCACCGTGTGGCCGGCCGGCAGCGCCCAGCCCCTGGCCAGCGACCTCAACTGGGTGGCCGGGGAGACCGTGGCCAACCTGGTGCCGGTGACCCTCGGCACCTCGGGCCAGATCGACCTCTACAACTCGACCGGCTCGACAGACGTGGTCGTCGACGTCGTCGGCTACCAGTCGGGGGCCAACGTGGTGCCCCCCTCGACGGTGGCGCTCTCCACTCAGAGCCTGGGACTCCTCTCCTCGGTGGCGTCCGATCAGTCGAGCCTCACCTTCTCCTCGACCGACGCCCAGCTCACGGGGCTCGTCCCCGGGGACGTGGTCACCTCCGGGTCCACCCCGCTCGCCCCCGGGGGGCTCCTCGTGACGGTGACCGGGATCACCCCGACCGGGGCCGGCCTGGTGGTGGCGACCACGGCAGCCAGCCTCACCCAGGTGGCCCCCCAGGGCACCTTCGACCTGTCGGGCGCCCCGATCGACGCGCTCAGCCTCCCCGTCACGCCCGCCGCCCAGCTCGTCCCCGGCGGGTCGGGGCCCCTCCTGCCGGCGATCACCACGCCGCACACCACGCCGTCCTCCAACCTGGGCAAGTTCCTCCAGAGCGTCTCGTGCGGGGCCGGCGCCAACCCGGCGACCGTCTCCTACTCGGCCGGGTTCACCCAGTTCACCGTCACGCCCCACTTCCACGGCTCGTGGCAGTGGGGGCTGCCCCCCTCGGTCTCGCTCTCGACCTCGCTGCGCCTGGACGAGACCTTCCAGGCGTCCGCCTCGATCACCGAGGCCGGCACCAACACGGTGTCGGTGTCGTGCACGACCTCGGTGCCCATCCCCGGGATCAACAACCTCATGCTGTCCGACCCGATTCCCGTCACCCTCGGCCTGGTCGACTTCACCGTCACCCCGGTGCTCCAGGCCAGCCTCGGGGTCACCGTCACCGGCGCCCTCTCGGGCACGGTGGGCTTCAGCGCCACTCAGTCCGCCTTCCAGTCGGCCGGAATCGACTACACCAACGGCTCGTTCACCCCGACCGGGTCCCACGGCTGTGACCCGCCGGTGGCGTCGGGGACCCCGCTATGCACCACCGCCACCAACGACTCCTCCCTCACCCCGTCGCTCTCGATCAGCGCCGGCCCCACCTTCTCCCTGGTGGGGGCCATCGACGCCATCCCCGACCCTGTAACCCCGGGCTACGTCGGTGGCCCGGTCATCGGACCCGAGATCTCGCTCGCCCTGGCGCTGACCGACACCCTCCAGCCGGCGGCCCCTGTCTGGTCGATTGGGCTCAACCTCACCATCGGGGTCGGCTTCACCGCCAACTGGCAGGTGGGCCCCGTCAGCCTCAACCTCACCTTCCAGGCCAACCTTGTCAACAGCACGATCACCCTGGCTCAGGCCGTCCAGGTGGGCAGCGCCGGCAGCCCGCAGCCGACGACGCTAGCTCCGGCCACCGCCGGGAGCCTTTACGCCGACACGCTCGATGCGGGGGGTGGGGCCGCGCCCTATACCTGGGCGTTCCCGCCCTCGGCCAGCCCGCCCGGCTGGCTCACCCTGAGCCCCGGCGGCGTGCTGTCGGGCACCCCGCCACCGTCGGCCGGCGGCACCACCGTCAGCGTCCCGGTCGAGGTCACCGACTCCTCCGTCCCGGCCGTCACCGCCACCGACACGTTGAGCCTGGTCGTCCTCAGCACAGGCGGCGGAGGCGGCGGTGGTGGTGGCGGCGGTGGTGGTGGCGGCGGTGGGACCGGCACCCTCACCGGGGTGGCGAGCGTGACGGGTGACGGCTTCGGCACCTTCTGCGCCGTCCTCACCTCGGGCGGCGTCGACTGCTGGGGCTACGGCACCAACGGCGAGCTCGGGAACGGGACTTTCTACACGACCGGAAACCTGGGGAGCGCCACGCCGGTGGCGGTCGTGGGCGTGGGCGGGACCGGCACCCTCACCGGGGTGGTGAGCGTGACGGCTGACGGCCTCGGCACCTTCTGCGCCGTCCTCACTTCGGGCGGCGTCGACTGCTGGGGCGACGGCACCAACGGTGAGCTCGGGAACGGGACTTTCTACACGACCGGAAACGAGGGGAGCGCCACGCCGGTGGCGGTCGAGGGCGTGGGCGTGACCGGCACCCTCACCGGGGTAGTGAGCGTGACGGCTGACGGCGGCACCTTCT
>DAHVAJ010000079.1 GCA_027314705.1 Acidimicrobiaceae bacterium | reverse complement strand
CCGGTGCTCACGGCGCCGACCCGAACCGGATGGGGACGATGTCGGAGTACCCGTAGGGGTAGAACAGCTGGGGGTCGACGAGGTTGGCCTCGAAGTAGACGGGGTCGGTCGACTGCTCCGTGCCCCGGATGGTGAAGGTGGCCACCCCCCGGGCGTCGGTGTAGGCCACCACCGGGGTCTGGCCCACCTGGCCCTGGTTGATGATGGCCTGGCCGAAGACGAGGCCCTGCTGGCCGTAGATGACCTGCCCGAGGTAGACCGGCACCCCGGCCTCGGTCACGGGCCGGTCGAGGTGGTCGAGGAGGCCGACCCGGAGCACCACCGGTTGGCCGAGGGGGACGACCTGGTCGACGGCGGCCGGTTCGATGCCCAGGTGGAGCGTGGTCGGCAGGTAGGCGTCGGACCGGCTCACGCTGGCCGGCGACGAGTCGAAGGCCACCACCTGGAAGCCGCCGGTGATGGGCGGCTGGGCGAAGAAGTTGGGGGCGAGCAGCGTGTAGTGGGCGTGCTGGCCCGGCGCCAGGGTGGACGGCCCGCCCTGGGCCAGCCAGAAGGCGGTGAGCTGCCCGCCGCTCTCGACGGTGAACGCCGGGCGCTGGGCCCGACCCGAGGTGTTGGTGACGTCCACCCCGAGCTGGACCACCGTGGCCAGCTGGCCGGTGGTGCGCACGGAGGTGATCCGCACGGCGAGGGGCGCGGCGGAGAGGAAGATGGCCCCGACGGCGGCGACCGAGGCGACGACCGCCCCGGCCACGGCCCAGCGGGCCGTGCGGCGGGGCACGAGCGGTCCCACCCCCGGGGCCGGGTCGGGCGTCCCGGTGCCGAGGGTGGTGGCGGCCACCAGTGCGGCCGGCAGCAGCGTGACCAGGTAGCTGCCGAAGGACCGGGCCGAGAAGAACAGCACCAGGGCCGGGGCGATGACGGCCCAGGCCCGGAGGGACGGGTAGGTGGCGACGAAGACCACCCACAGGGCGGCGAAGACGACGACGAGGGCCACCGTGTAGGCGGTCAGCGAGCCCCCGCCGAGGCCGAGGAAGAGGCTGAGCCCGACCAGGCCCTGCCCGGCGGGCACGGTGTGGCTGGCGATCGGGGTGAGCACCCCGGTCAGCCAGGCGTGGGGTGAGGCCAAAAGGAAGGGGAGGTTGGGCACGGCGAAGGCGGCGAGGGCCAGGGCCAGGTACCGACCGGCGGTCCCGAGCCCGGCACGCGGGGCGCCGAGACGCCGGGCCTCGAGGGCCACCCCGGCCACCAGGAAGGGCAGCACCAGCCACGGGGTCTGCTTGACCGCCATGGCCAGACCGAGGAGCAGCGGCCCCCGCCAGGCCGCCGGCCCGCGGGTCCAGGCGAACCGGTCCCACCGGTAGACGGCGCCGATCAGGAGGGGCACGAAGAGGGCGTCGGTCACCCCGCCCACCGCGTAGCTGATGTAGACGCTGAAGCTGCCCACCACGATGGCCAGCGGGCGGACGGGTCGGGGGAGGAGGACGAAGGCGAGGACGATGCCCACGGCCCAGGCCACCACGTTCACCACCACGGCCAGCTGGGTCGACCACCCGAGGGCCAGGAAGGGGAGGTAGAGCAGGAAGGAGAGGGCCGGGTAGGAGAGCGAGGTGACGGTGTGGCCGTCGAGGAGGAACGTGTAGCCGTCGGGGGAGACGTGGAACAGGGCGAAGGCCGGCGCCATCGAGTGGGTGTAGGGGTTGAGCCCGTGGTGGAGGAGCCGGGCCGCGTACTGGTCGAAGGCGATCTCATCGGTGCCGTAGGCCGGCTTGGCCAGCATCTGGAGGAGGCTCCAGAGGAGGAAGGCCGCCACCGAGAGCCCGACGGTGGCGGCGGCCAGGGCCCGGCCGGCCCAGGCGGGCACCGGACGGGGCTGCCACACGGCCACCACCGTCCCGAGCCCCCAGAGGACCAGCACGACCACGGCGACGGCGAGGACCGGGTAGACGTCGACGTAGCCGAAGAGCTGGAAGCCCCAGAGCAGGACCGTGATGCCGGCCACCGTCCACCAGGTCCGGCCGACCGTCCCCCCGGCACCCGGGGAGGTGGGCTCGCCGCCGTCGGTGCCGGGGACGTCGCGGGCCGCGGCGGTCCCGACCGCGCCGGCGACCTCGGGACCCCCGCCGCCGGCCGGCCACCCGTCGGACCCCCGGGGAGGTGCCTGGGCGTGCACCGTCACCTCCGGGACCTCAGGGAGTGACGGGGATGAGCTGGACGTTCCCGTAGCCGGAGGTCCCGACCACGAGGTAGAGGGTCCGGCCGTCGGGGGAGAGCTGGAGGCCCACGCTGTGGGCCGGGGCGGGCAGGGCGTCGGTCTGGGACTCGGTGGCCGTGTCGATGACGCCTACGTCGGCCGTCGCTCCGCCGTCGGTGCTCTTCAGCACGTAGAGCGTGGTGCCGGTGTTGGAGGCGGTGAGCTGGACGGGCGTGGAGCCGACCGGGAAGCTGGCCGCCACCGCCCCGGTGCCGAGGGTGATCTGGTCGACGTGGCCGTCGGCCCGGAGGGCGAAGAGGCTCTGGCCGGTGGGATCGACGGTCACGGCCACGGTGTCGAGGGGTGCCGGCACCGACACCGACACCGTGGCGGTCTGGGCGTTGACCAGGGTCACGCTCACCGACGCGGCCGTCCCGTTGAGGACGTAGAAGGTCGTCCCGTCGGCCCCGGCCACGACGCCCCTCACCGGGGCGCCGAGGGGGACGGTGGCCACGAGGGCGCCGGAGGCGCCGTTGCGCAGCTCCAGCGCTCCCGTGGATCCGGTGCCGAGGCCCACGCCGATGACCCCCGACGGCGACTGCGAGAGCGAGGTGGCGCTGGACGGGGCCGGGACGATGAGGCCGATCCGGCCCGTGGTCAGGTTGAGCTCCTGGAGGTCGGCCGTGCCGCCGGTGCGGGCCAGCAGCCACAGGAACCCGTCGGGCTGGGGTTGGGCTCCGGCCACCAGCCCGGCCGGGCCGGCGAAGACGCGGGACGGCCGGACCGGTGGGGTGGAGGTGGGGGTGCCGCTCGACGCGGTGCTGCCCGAGCTGCAGGCCGCCGCGGCGAGGGCGAGCGCGACGACGGCAGCGAGGGCGGGCCGCCGCCGGGCCCGGGGGGTCGGCGGCAACGGATCAGGCGGTGCGCCGGCGCAGCCGGAGGGCCACGAGCAGGAGGGCGCCGAGGGCCACGAGACCGCCGGCCGCCAGGCTCTCGAGGAAGAAGGGCTTGCCGGTCTGGGCCGAGGTGGCCCCGGTGATGGCCGAGCCCGTACCACCGGCCGCGGCCGTGGCCACCGGGGCGGCCACTTCGACCACCGGGTCGCTCGTGACGGTGAAGGTGGCCGAGCCGGCCGTCACGGCGGCCCCGCTCACCGACTGCAGGCCGGCGCCGGTGACGAAGTAGACGGTCGAGCCGGCCGTGATGGAGGGCGACGTGACCGTGACCGTGACCGCCGGGAAGGTCCCGGTGACCTTGGCGCCGTTCTCGTAGAACCCGATGCCGAAGGTCACGACGGTGGTTCCCCCGCCCGGCGGGGTCACCGCCGAGGCGCTGGCGTCGGTGATCACCACCTGCACCGGGACGGTGAAGGCCCCGGCCGGGACGGTCACCGTGATGGCGGCGGTGCCGACGGTGGCGTTGGCCGTCCCGCCGCTGGGCTGGACGGTGGTGGTCGCAACGACGCTGCCGGGCAGGCCGGTGGCCGTGCCGCCGGTGCCGCCCCCGGTCGGCGTGTAGCCCGACCCGGCGGCGAAGGCCGCCGTGGGCACGAGGACCAGGGCCCCGGCGGCCAGGACCGCGGCACCCCTGGTGAACAGCGTTGGCCTGTCCATGCGAGTCATCCGCCTCTTCTCCTCGGGTGTCACTGGTCGTGCCACGCCGGTCTCCCGCCGTCGGCAGCGTATGCCCTCGTCGCCGAGAGCGTACGACCCGGGACCCTTCCGGGCAAGCATCGCCGGCGCCCCCGACGGGAGCGGCGTCCCGTTCCGGTATCGGCACGGGGCCGGGCCGGCTGTAGCCCCTCCCGCCGGCCACCCGGCGCGCCGGGCGGATCCGCTGCGAAGATGGGGCGTGGCGCGCCGACCCGACTTCCCCCGGACCCGTCGGGGACGCGTCGCCGCCGTGCTGGCCTGCCTGGCCGTGTCGGCGGCGGCGGCGTGCACCGCGCCGTCCGCCTCGTCCCGGGTGGTGGTGGCCGGTGACTCGCTCACCGCCCTGGCCCAGCCGGCCCTCTCGGCCGCCCTCGACGGGCGCTACCCGCTCGACTACCTGTTCCGGATCAGCGCCCGCACCGACCAGATCACGCCGCTGATGGAGGCCGACCGGGCCGCCCGGGGCACGCCCGACGCCGTGGTGGTGAACCTGGGCACCAACGACGCGGTCGAGGGCGGGCGCCCGGCCGACGCCCGGGCCGCCTGGGACGACCTGGTCCACGCCGTCCGCGGCGTGCCCTGTGTGGTGCTGACCACCGTCAACACCAACGCCGACGCGCTCGGCCGCACCGACCGGGCCGCCACCATCAACGCCCGCATCGAGGCCCTGGCCGCGGCCGAGCCCCGCCGGGTGAAGGTCGTCGACTGGAACGGCTTCGTCCGGGGCCTGTCCCCGGCCGGGGCGGCCACCTACCTGCGCCCCGACGGCATCCACGAGACCGACGCCGGGGCGGCGTGGCTGGCCGCCGCCGACCGGGCCGCCCTGGCCTCCTGCGGGACCGGCCTCCCGGGCCCGGCCCCGACCACCGGGTAGCGTCAGAACCCGGGTGCGACGAGGTCGGGGGTGACCATGGGCCGGGACCGACGGGGACGGTGGGGACGGTGGGGGACGCGGGCGCGCTGGGCGGTGGTGGCGTCGACGGCCGCCGTGGCCCTGGCCGCCGCCGGGTGCAGCTCGTCCTCGGCCTCGCCGGCCGCACCCGCAGCCCCGGGCGGCCTCCCGGCCTTCTACGTCCCGCCCTCGCCGCTCCGTCCGGCGCCGCCGGGCACCCTGGTGCGCACCGAGCGGGTGGCCCACGTGGCCGGGGTGCCGGCCGGGGCCACGGTGTGGCGGATCCTCTTCCACTCGACCACCATCACCGGGGCCGACGAGGTCGAGTCGGGCTACGTGATCGCCCCGTCGGGCCCGGCCCCGGCCGGGGGCTTCCCGGTCCTCACCTGGGCCCACGGCACCACCGGGTTCGCCGCGCCCTGCGCCCCGTCGCTCTTCACCGACACCGGCGGCCCCGGGGGCCCGTACCTCCTCCCCGGGCTCGACCGCTTCCTGTCCGCCGGCTTCGTGGTGGCCGCCGCCGACTACCAGGGCCTCGGGGTGGCCGACGGCGTCCATCCCTACCTGCTCGGGGCCAGCGAGGGGCGGGCCGTCCTCGACGCGGCCCGGGCCGCCCGGCACCTCCCGGGGGTCGCCACCTCGCCCACCGTGCTCGTCTACGGCCACTCCCAGGGCGGCCACGCCGCCCTGTTCGCCGGGGAGCTGGCCCCGACCTACGCCCCCGACCTCCACGTGGCCGGAGTGGTGGCCGCCGCCCCGGCCACCGGGCTCAGCACCCTCATCTCGGTGGTGGCCACCCCGACCGGGGCCCGGTTCCTGCCCTTCAGCATCCCGGCCGCCTGGTCGTGGACCCAGACCTACCGCCACCTCCCGGCCACCGCCATCTTCACCCCGGCCGGTCTGGCCTTCGCCCGGGCCGAGGTCACCCGGGGCTGCCTCGGGGCCTTCGCCAGGGCCATCGCCGCCCACCACCTGACCCCGGAGGACGTGTTCAAGGCGTCGGCCGAGACCGACCCGGCGGTGCTGGCCCACGCCCGGGCCAACGACCCCGGCCGGGTCCGCACTGTGGCGCCCCTCCTCGTCGTCCAGGGGACGGCCGACGCCACCGTGCCACCGCCCCTCACCGACGCCTTCGTGGCCACGGCCGCCTGTCCCATCGGCGACACCGTCGAGGAGCTCCACGTGCCCGGGGCCACCCACGCGTCGGTGGTGGAGGTGGCCGCCCCGGCCATCGTGGCCTGGATGCAGGCCCGCCTGGCCGGCACCCCGGCCCCCACCACCTGCGGGCAGCCCGGGGACGCCACCACCCTGGCCCCGTGACCGCGGCGGTCACCCCGGTCGGGTGGCCCCGACCAGGTCGGACCAGGCGGCCGGCTCCACCCGGACGAGGGCCCCGGTGTGGGGCGCGTCGATCATGAGGCCGGCCCCGAGGTAGAGGCCCACGTGGTCCACGCCGGCGGGGCCGGTGCCGAAGAAGAGGAGGTCCCCGGGGAGGACCGGCGTCCCGGGGGCGACCGGCGGCCCGGCGGTGAACTGGTCCTCGGCCACCCGGGGCAGGGCCACCCCGGCCGCCCCGTAGGCGGCCTGGACGAGGCCCGAGCAGTCGAAGCCGCCCGGACCGGTGCCGCCCCAGCGGTAGGGGGTCCCGAGGGCCCCGGCCGCGAAGGCCAGGGCCGCGGCGGCCGGGACCGTCGTCGACGGATCGGCGGCGAAGGCCACCGACAGGGCCAGCACCGTGGCCACGTAGACGTCGGCGTGGTCGTAGGCGAACACGGCGCCCCGCAGACCTCCGGGCCGGCCCGCCCCCGAGGCGCACAGGTAGGCGGCCGCGGTGTAGGCCGCGTCGACCGGGTCGTACGGGCTGGGCGGCACCGCGCCGCCCGGGCCCGCGGTGGCGTAGGCGGCGAAGGTGGCCGGCTCGAACTGCATCGGCCCCTCGGCCCCGGCGGCGTTGGCCCCGGCCCACACCCCGGGGGCGGTCGAGCGGCCGTCGGCGGACTCGACCGTGCCGATGGCGGCCAGCACCGACCAGGGCAACTTTGCCATTGACAGGTAGACGACTTATCCTCGCCACATGGCGACAGGCAAGCCACGGGCGGATCGAGCGGCAATCTACTGTCGCATCTCATCGGACCGAGAAGGCACGAGGTTGAACGTTGAGACTCAAGAGGCTGATTGCCGTGAGGCGTGTGACGCCCAAGGGTGGCAAGTCATCGAACCGGCTTACGTTGACAATGACATCACTGCGGCAGATCCAGACAAGCCACGACCGGCTTACCTGCGGCTCATGGAAGACATCACCAGGGGCAAGGTCGATGTGGTTGTTGTCTACAAGGAGGACCGGCTCCACCGTCAGCCCATCGAGCTTGAACAGTTCGTAGCCGGTGCGAAGAGCGCCGGGATGACGAAGCTCTATTCGGTCAAGTCGGGATTCACTGATCTCAGCGACTCGGCTGCACTGATGATCCTGAGAATCAAGGGGGACGTGGCGGCTCACGAGGTTGATCAACTCCGAGATCGAGTGGTGCGAAAGAAGCGGGCGCAAGCTGTGCTGCGGATCGCTGAAATTCCCCACTGACGATCACTGAAATTCCCCACCCTTGAGCACGGTGGCGGGCCCCCAGAAGGGTCCACCAAACCGGCTGGGGGCTCCCCGACGCTGATGGTTCCAGCCAACCAGCGCGAGGAGC
>DAHVAJ010000073.1 GCA_027314705.1 Acidimicrobiaceae bacterium | reverse complement strand
CGGGCGGCGGCGATGCCGGGGCCGCCGCTCCACCGGCGCCGGCCCCGGCCGCCCCGGCGGCGGCCCCGGCCTCCACCTGACCGGAGGGAGGTAGGTCACCGCGCTCCGCGCGCACAAGACTCGCCTAAGTGGTCGTCATGGTTCTAGGATGAGGGCCGTGGACCACTCGGATCTCGACCGGCTCCTCGTCATGCTCACCGAGCTCGACGGTTCCGACCTGCACATCAAGGCCGGGGCTGCGCCGAGAATGCGCCTGGCCGGCGCCCTGCGCTCCATGGACGACGAGCCTGCCTTCACCGCCCACGAGACCCTGGCCATCGCCGAGGGGATCATTCCCGAGTCGATCCTCGAGTCGTTCCGCACCCACCACGAGGCCGACTTCGCCTACAGCGTGTCGGGCACCGGACGGTTCCGGGTCAACGCCTACTTCCAGCGTTCGTCGGTGGCCATGGCCTTCCGCCGCGTCCGGGGGCACGCCGCCACGGCCGAAGAACTCGGTCTGCCCCCGGTCGTCGACCGGCTGGCCGACGAGATGCGCGGCCTGGTGCTGGTCACCGGACCGACCGGCTCGGGCAAGACCACGACGCTGGCGGCGATGATCGACCACATCAACCACCAACGCACCTGTCACATCGTCACCATCGAAGACCCGGTCGAGGTCCTCCACCATGACGACCTGGCCGCCATCGACCAACGCGAGGTCGGATTCGACACGGACACCTTCTCCTCGGCCATGCGGGTCGTCCTCCGCCAGGACCCCGACGTCATCCTGGTCGGCGAGATGCGCGACCAGGAGACCGTCTCCGCCGCCCTCACCGCGGCCGAGACCGGCCACCTCGTCTTCTCCACCCTCCACACCATCAACGCCACCGAGACGATCAACCGCATCGTCGACTTCTTCCCCCCCTACCAGCAGACCCAGGTCCGGGTCAGCCTGGCCGGGTCGCTGAAGGGCATCATCTGCCAGCGGCTCATCCCCACGGTCGAGGGAACCGGGCGCGTTCCCGCCCTCGAGGTCATGGTCGTGAACGGCCGCATCCAGCAGGCCATCATCGACCCCATGATCACCGGCGACATCGACGGCATCATCGCCGACGGGGCGTACTACGGCATGGCGACGTTCGACCAGTCGCTCGTCGGCCTCATCGCCGCCGGGCGGATCTCGCTGGCCGAGGCCATGAGCACGGCCAGCAACCCCCACGACCTCAAGGTCATGCTCGAGCGCGAGGGGATCATGCAGACCGGGTCGTTCGCCGCCAGCTTCAGCTGACGGCCGGCCGGCCCGGGCACCCGGGACGCCGTCGACCCTGTGGACTCAGCCGGCCGTGGCCGGCACCGCCAGGAGACAGGTCTCGGCGAACGCCCGGGGTGCGGCACCGGGGGACCGCCCGAACGCCCCGGTAGCCACCACGTCGCCACCCAGCGACGTGACGGTGGCCGCCATCTGGTCGAGGGTGGAGCGGGGACGCACCCCGTAGGTGCAGAACAGGGCCACGGGCAGGCCGGCCAGGGGGCCGAGCCGCGCCAGGGCCTCCCGGGCCCCCGGGGCCGGACCGACCCGGGCCACGACCAGACCCTCCACCCACGTCCCGACGACCAGGAGGTCGACCCCCAGGAGGTCCTGACGGGTCAGGTCGCCGAGGGCCAGGGTGGTGGGGACCGCCCCCTGGGCGGCGAGGTGGGTGGCCAGCTCGGCCCCGACCGCCGCCGTTCGGCCGGACCGGCTCTCGGTGGCCACCAGGACCCGCAGGGGCCCGCCGTCGGACCGTCCGCTGCGGCGGGGCCGACGCTCGAGGATCCCGAGGGCGGCCCTCCGTCCCTGGGCCATGGCCTCGACCACGGTGGACGGTCCGACCAGTGCGTCGCCGGCCGCCCACACCCGTGGCCCCTCTGGGAGGGCCGCCTCGGCCAGCGACGCCTCCCGCCCGAGGGCCAGTGGGCCGATCGGGCGCCCCCGAGCGGCCGCCGGCGACCCGGCGGCGAGGAGGCCGCTGCCCGCCCAGCGGCGGTCGGGCACCCCGCGGGACTCGCGGCGCAGGGGGGCGGCGGGCACCGCGGCGCTCAGGTCCGCGTCGAGCCGGTAGCCCATGGCCATGACCACGAGGTCCACGGCCAGCCGCTCGCCCGGCTCGTCGACCGGCTCGGGCAGCACCGCCGCCGACGCCTGCGACGTCCGGCGGAGGACGGCCACCGTGACCCGGCCGTCCACCCCTTCCAGGCGCTCGAGCGTGGTGGCGAACCGAACGACCACACCCTCGGCCTCCGCCTCGGTCAACTCGTCGGGACGGACCGGCGCGTACCGCCGGTCCAGCCAGTCGACGCAGACGGGTCGGGCGCCCAGGCGTCGGGCGATGCGGGCCACGTCCATGGCCGTGTTGCCGGCGCCCAACACCAGCACGTTCGCCGGACGCGAGCCGGCAGCGGCACCCGGGGGGACCAGGCTGTCGGGCACCGACCCCTGCTCCAGTGCGACCCGCCCGGCCTTGAGGAAGGCGGTGGCGTCCTCGACCCCCACGAGATCTGCGCCGGGGACGGCGAGCCGGATGGGCGTGCCGGCGCCGTGGGCCAGGACGACCGCGTCGTAGGCGGCCTCGAGCATCCGCACCCGGTCGGCGTCGACCGCCTCGCCGCAGCGCAGGTCGACACCGGCGGCCTGCAGGGTGGCCCACGGCCGGTCGGCCACCGGCCGGGGCAGGGTGAACTCCGGGATGCCCCAGCCGAGGAGCCCGCCGGGCGTGGCGTCACGCTCGAAGACGGTCACGCTCGCCCCCGCCTCGGTCAGCGCGGCCGCGGCACCGATCCCGGCCGGGCCGGAGCCGACCACGGCCACCGACAGGCCGGCCCCCCGCTCCGACACCCGGGCCAGGGCCGGCACCGGTGCGTTGTCGGTCACGAAGCGCTCGAGCGCACCCACGGCGACCGGGGTGCCCCCGGCCAACGACCAGGTGCACGCCCCCTCGCACTGGAGGGCCTGGTCGCAGACGCGGGAGCACACGTCGGGCAGCACCGAGGTCCGGGCCAGGATGCCGTGGGCCGCATCGAGGTCGCCGTCGGCGATGGCGGCGACGAATCCCGGGATGTCGTTGTGGGCCGGGCATCCCCGAACGCAGGTGGGGTCGGGGCAGGAGAGGCAGCGGGCCGCCTCGGCCAGGGCCTCGGCCCACGAGGTGAAGCCGAGCCGGGTCTCGTGCCGGTCGCCCTCGACCGGTTCGGGGTGGACGGCGCGCATCGGCTGACGCTCGCCGTCGAGCCGCGGCCCCTCGACCACGATGGCCGCGAACGGGCAGGTCCGCTCGCACTGGCGGCAGCCCACGCAGCGCGTGCTGTCGGTGACCACGGTCCACGTGCCCCGGTCCATGGCGAGGGCCCGGGTGGGACAGCGCACGACGCACTCCTGGCAGCCGGCACAGCGGTCGGTCAGGACCTCGATCGAGAGCCCTGGCCCGTCCGTCGGTGCGGCACCGGCCGGTCGGTCGTCGATGATCGTCACGGGAGCCTCCCTGGGTGGTGACCGGTGTGCGGTGCCGGCGTGCGGCGGCGGGACGCGGACCTCACGACGCACCGTGCATGAGGATGTAGAGCCAGACGGCCACGGCGCTGAAGGCCACCGGGATGGCCAGGACGCTGAGGCGCATCAGCGCCGGATGCTTCGAGATGGGCACGAGCTCCCGACCGACGATCCGGTCGGTCGCCCACAGGGCGGCCAGGGTGCCGAGTGTCATGACCACCACCTGGACCACGACGATCCGCGGGTCGGTGAGGATGTGGAACTTGTAGAGGGTCGAGCTCGTCGACCCCTTGCCCACCAGTGACCCGACCGCCGGGACGACCCGGGTGGCGTGCTTGAAGAACTTCGGCAACTGCCGGGCGAAGTAGTTGGCACCGACCACCGGGATGATGCCGTAGGCGATGGGCACGAAGTAGGCGCGGAAGGGGCTGCGTCGGGCGACGAAGGTGTCGGGGGCGGGGCCGAGGTCCGTGCCCGGGCGGAGGAAGGCCCGGCTGACGAGCCAGACGAGGCCGGCCGTGATCAGGGTCACGCCCACGATGGTGCCCAGGTAAGCGACAGGGTTGGGGTAGTGCGGGAAGTGGGTGACCCGGTTCAGCCAGCCGTCCACCGGCGCGTAGCCGGGCAGGGCGTTCAGCTGCTGGAAGACGACCAGACCCCAGAGCAGGGCCACGACCCAGGCCACGTCGGCCCGACGGCGCACCGGAGCGATGACCGAGGTGAGCGGCTTCTGGAGGAAGAGGCCGATGTTGTCCGACGGGCACGCCTTGTAGCACTCGGTGCACAGGCCGCAGGAGAGGTTGGAGTCCGCCGACCCGGGCCACGTGTACCAGGGACAGCCGTACCCGGAGGTGCCGCCCCGCATGCAGTCCTTGGTCTCGCACGTCATGCAGGTGGCGCGGTCCCGCGTCCGGAAGCCGGCCACCGAGCCCATCGAGCCGACCGTGCCGATCAGGCCCGAGAGCGGGCACACGTAGCGACAGAACGTCCGGCGCTCGAAGACCAGGAAGAACACCACGGCGCTGGCCACGATGCCGATGACCATGAAACTGGTGGCCATGGGGTTGCCGGGGCCGGCGATGTTGAAGAACTCCTCGATGAAGGTGAGGAGGATGAAGGCGCCGGCCGAGAGCAGGAAGCCGTACCGGGCGACGGGCTCGGGCAGCGGGCGTCCGAGCCCGAGGGTGCGCTGGGCCCGCTGCCACAGGGCCCGCCGCTGGATCCACTCGGCGAAGCCCCCGAACGGGCACATGGCGCACCAGCCCCGGCCCACCACCACCATGAGCACGAAGACCAGGCAGAACCAGACGTACCAGGTGATGGCCGTGGCGAAGTTGAGACCGGGGACCACGGCGCCGGCGAACCCGAGCACGATCACCGCCCAGAAGACGATCTGGTTGGGCAGGATGAGCAGGAACTGCAGGCGGCGGTGGGCCAGGATGCGGGCCACGCGGGGATGGCGGGCCACGTCGAGGCCGGCCGGCAGGTCGCTCGGCCCGAAGTGCGCCACGACACCCTCACCCTCCGGGGGCCGGAGGCGGACGGCCACCGGGATCGGATCGGCATCGTCGGGCGTGCCGTGCTCCTCGAGCAGGGTCATCGGGCCTCCTTCGGGGACGCGGGCCACGCCCGACGGGCGCGGCCCGGCTGGTCGTTGCCGTGGTGACCCATGAACCCGTCTCCCCGACAGCCGCCCAGCAACTTGTATCTCAAGTTGACCACCTCACGTATAGTTCAGTTAGTCATTTCATTTACGTTTAGTACTTTATCAACCACCACTCAATCTAAGGAAGTCCTAGCACCACGTCAAGTAGGTAGCTAGACTTTCTATCGTGAACCTGACGTTGTCGAAGCGGGGGGACTACGTCGTCCGGGCGGCCCTCTCCCTGGCCCGCGCCTATCCGACGGGGGCCTACCGGAAGATCCGCGAGGTCGTGGCCGAGATGGACGTCCCGGCCACGTTCGCCTCCCAGATCCTGGCCGACCTGGTCCACGCCGGCCTGGCCACCTCCAAGGCGGGCAAGAGCGGGGGGTACCGGCTGGTCCGGCCGCCCGAGGAGATCAACGTGCTCGACGTGGTCGAAGCCGGAGAGGGCCCGCTGCGGGCCGAGCGGTGCGCCCTGGGCGAGGGTCCGTGCCGCTGGGACGCCGTCTGCCCGCTCCACGAGACCTGGGGAACGGCCACGGCCGCGCTGCGCGACGCCCTGGCCGCCACCCCCCTCGCCGACCTCGTC